>JBBQTJ010000040.1:0-16125 GCA_038213315.1 Planctomycetota bacterium | reverse complement strand
GGCCCGGACGGCATTGTCGACCCAATGCATGTCTTCCCCGACGCAAACCTGGACGCCCCGGCGCTGTCTGAGGCCATCGTGCAGGCCGATGGCGATGGCACTGCCGTCATTCGCGACCACACAGCCATCATGCAGTTGCAGCGAGGTGGTCTCGATGGTGGCGCTGCCATTCGCGCCCGCGCGCCCCCCGGCGCTGGCGACCGTGGTCAATAGGACCGTTCCTGCCTTCGCAGTCGATTCGATGTTGGCAATGCCAGCCCAGGCGCCATCAAACGATATCCCGGCGTTCCAGTGGGCCCGGGGCAACGCGGTGGATGGACCCAAAGGTCGCCCATCGGGCCGGAAGCGGTGGATGCGGCGCGAAGTCACCACCACCACCTGGCTGCCGACATCCCGCAGCGTGATGATCGGATTGGGGGTGGCGAACAGCGGATCGCCAAAGATCTGCGCGCCAGGCAGGGACTCGCTCAGCTTGCCCAGTTTGTTGTCGACCGCGAAGGCCTCGCACTGTAAGGCCGTCCACAGATCGCTGGCCTTGAGCGCTTCGGCCTGCACGGCGCGCACTTCCTTGAGCTCGACAGCGTCGCTGGCGCCCAGGGCCGCCAAGAGCATCACAATAGCGAACAGCGGGCGGAGCATGGGGGCTATGGTGTATACGCTGGGGTTGGCCGGGCATTGACCGGAATCCGCTGGGTCCGGTCCAGTCTGATACGCGCTGGGGTCGATACGGCCCCGACCGTGATCAGTCGCGCGGCTTCGGCGGATCGCGCCGGCCCAGCAGGTCATGGATGGCGCGCAGGTCTTGCAGCAACGCCAGCAGCTCGCCCAGGGGCACCACGTTCGGCCCATCACTGAGGGCCTTCTTGGGCTGGTCATGGGTTTCCATGAAAATGCCTTCGCAGCCCACCGCCATGGCGGCCCGCATCAGCGGCGGGGCCAGATGGCCCTGACCACCGGACTTCGCGCCCAGGCCGCCAGGGGCCTGTACCGAATGGGTGCCATCGTAGATCACCGGCACGCCAAAACCACGCATCACTGGCAGCGCACGGAAATCGCTGACCAGGGTATTGTAGCCGAAGCTGGTGCCGCGCTCGATCAGTACCAGGCGATGCTTCGCCGCACCCTTGGGCGCAGGTACCGCACGGAACTTGGCGACGATGTTGCCACAATCCCAGGGGGCGAGGAACTGCCCCTTCTTGATCGAGATCGCCGCGCCCGAGGCCGCACAGGCCTCGACCAGATCGGTCTGGCGGCAGAGCAGGGCCGGCACCTGGATCAGATCCACCGCCTGGGCCAGGGCCGCCACTTGGCTGACATCATGGACGTCAGTGGTGACCGGCAGGCCGGTGGCGTCCCGGGCTTTTTCGAGGATGCGCAAACCCTCGTCCAGGCCATGCCCACGGAAGCTGGTATGGCTGGTGCGGTTGGCCTTGTCGAAACTCGCCTTGAAGATCGCCGGCAGACCAGCCCGGGCGGCGATCTGCCGCACTTTCTCGGCCATCATCAGGGTGTGCTTCTCGGATTCGATCACGCAGGGACCGGCAATGATGACGGGCAGGGTGCCACCGATGGCAACAGTGCGGACAAGAACCGGGGGGATGGCGGGCATCGCGGCAGCCTAGAGCGAAGGCCACCGCGTCCAGATGCCGCTGCCTGACGGTGGCCGCCGTCAGGGCCGTGCGGGCTTCAGCACGATGGCCACGCCGCCGTACCAGGACTGCGCCTGACCCGACCTGCTGCCAGCGCTGGCACGGCGGCATTGCGCCGCATCATGTCCGCCCATGCGCCCACTGATCCTGCTTGCCCTGCTGTCCGTGCTCTCTGCCGCCGAACCCCTGCGAGTAGTGTGCGGCAATGGCGTGGTGCTGGACTTGGTGCGGCAGGTGGGCGGTGCGCGAGTGGCGGCCGAGTCCCTCATCGATCCCAGCCAGGGGCCCCATGGCTACCAGCCGCGGCCCGAGGACGCGCGCCGGCTGTCTGTGGCCCAGGTGGCGGTGATCAATGGCCTGGGCTTCGAAGGCTGGTTCGAGGGCCTGGTGCATGACGTCGGCTTCGCTGGCACGACGGTGGTGGCGGCCGCGGGGGTGACGCCGCTGCCCGTGCCCGGCGATCACCACGCAGGACACGACCACGACCATGACCACGGCATCATGGATCCCCACGCCTACGGTGATCTGGCCAACGGGGTGAAATACGTCGAGGCGATCCGCGCCGGCCTGACCGCTGCCGATCCCGCCGGGGCCGAGGACTTCCGCGCTTGGGCCGAGGCCTGCGCCGGCCGCCTGCGCGCCTTGGATCAGTGGACCCGGCGCGAATTGGCGCGCATCCCCGCTGCCCGCCGGGTGATCGTCACCGACCATGATGGCTTACGCTATTTCGCCGCCGCTTATGGTTTCACCGTGCACGCTGCCAATAACGCACTGGAGGCTAGCGAGCCCTCGGCGGCTGGGCTGGCGGAGTTGGTGGGACTGGTGCGCAGTACCGGCGTGCCGGCGATTTTCATCGAGCATGGGCGCAGCGATCGCCTGGTGCAGACTTTGGCGGCCGAGACCGGCGCGGCGGTCGCACCCGCGCTGTGGGTCGACAGCGTGCCGCCCCTGGACGGCGCCCAGGGCGGCTATGCCGGCATGTTCCTGCATAATGTGCGGGTGTTGACCACATCCCTGGCGCCATGAGTTTCGCCCGGCCAGCCTGGCGCCGCGGCGTCTGGGCCGTGGGGTACGGCCTGCTGGCCCTGGGCCTGGTGCTGGCGGTGGAGTCAGCGGGTCGAGGCGAGGTGCCAGTGAAGTCGCCCGACGAAGTGACCACCTCCTCGGGTGGCATCTTGACCCTGACCGTGGCCCGGCCGGTGACCCGCTGGTCGGTGCTGGCCGAGGGCCGGCCCTTGATCGCCAGCGCCAGCAGCGCCCAGGGCTGGAGCGGCCCCTTGCCGGCAGGGGCCGTCAGCCTGCTCATCGATACCGAGGCCGAGCCCGGTCCGCAGGCCCTGCGCCTGGAGGTCCCTGGTCGCCTTGATCGCACGGTGTGGGGCGATGGCACGGTGGTGGAATCGCTGGTCCTGCCGGCGCCAAAGCTCTGACATGCCGCATTCCACCCTGCATCTGCACGACGTCACGGTGTGCTATGGCCAGCGGCCGGCGGTGCACCATGTCGGGTTCGACCTGCCCTGCGGCGCCTTGGCGGCGCTGATCGGGCCCAATGGCAGCGGCAAGAGTTCGTTGCTGAAGGCGGTGCTGGGCTGGCTACCGCTCAGTTCCGGCTCCATTGGCATCGATGGACGACCAGTCAGTGAAAGCGCCAATCGCATCGCCTACCTGCCCCAGCGTGAAAATGTCGATCTGGATTTTCCCATCACCGTGGCCGACGTGGTGGCCCAGGGTCGCTATCGCGCCCTGGGCTGGGCGCGTGGTTTCGATGCGGATGACCACCGCCGGGTCGAGCAGGCCCTGGTCGAACTGGGCCTGGATCGCCTGCGTGACCGGCCCCTGGCCCAGTTGTCGGGTGGCCAGCAGCAACGCACCTTCCTGGCCCGCGCCCTGGCCACGGGGGCGGACATCTTCCTGCTAGACGAGCCGCTCAGCGCCTTGGACACGCCCGCGCGCCATGACCTGTTGGCGCGCCTGCGTCGCTGGGCCACCGAGGCCCACCGTCTGGTGATCGTGGTCACCCACCATCTGGACGAGATCGCGCCCTACTTCACCCACGCGGTGCTGATCAATACCCACTTGATCGCCGCCGGACCAGTGGCCGAGGTGCTGGTGCCCAGCCACCTGCGCACCTGCTTCGGCGCCACCCCGGGCCTGCTGCGGCCGGTACCCGATCTGGGTCCAATCCTACGCCACGGTCACAGCCCCGTGGAGCGCTGACCATGGACTGGCTGCTCGATCCTCTGCAACACCGTTTCGCCGCCCGCGCCTTGGTGGTGGCTCTGCTGCTGGGCGTCAGTGGCGGCCTGGTGGGCTGCGTGTTACTGCTGCGCCGCTTGGCCCTGCTGGCCGACGCCTTCGGCCATGCCCTGCTGCCGGGCGTAGGCCTGGCCTATCTCCTCGCCGGGCCGTCCTTGCCGGCCCTGGCGGGCGGGGCCTGCGTCGCCGGCCTGCTCACCGCCTCAGCCAGTGCGCTGGTGGCGCGAGGCACGCGCCTGAAGGAGGACGCTGCCTTCGGCGCGCTCTTCGTCATCTGCTTTGCCGCCGGTGCCGCGCTGCTGGGCAAGGTGGCGGCACCGACGGATCTGCTGCATTATCTGTTCGGCCACGTCCTGGGTCTGACCCGGGCCGACCTGATCCTGGCGGCCATGGTCAGTGCCGGCACCGTGCTGGCCGTGGCCCTGTTCCTGCGCCCGCTGGTGCTGGACTGCTTCGACCAGGCCTTCCACCGCGCCAGCGGCGGGCGTTCGGCCCTGACCCATCTGCTGGTCCTGGGTCTGGTGGTGGTCAATCTGGTGGCGGCCCTGCAAGCGGTCGGAATGGTGTTGTCCCTCGGCCTGTTCCTGCTGCCCGCCGCGACCGCGTACCTGTGGTGCGAACGCTTCACCGCCATGCTGTGGTTCAGTGCTGTGTATGGCGCCGTGGGGGCGATGGGTGGTTTTTATCTAAGCTATTACGCCGATCTGAATTCCGGCGCCAGCATGGTGCTGTGCCTGGGCAGCGGCTTCATCCTCAGCGCGCTGTTCAGCCCCACCCACGGTCTGTTCGGCCGCCGTCGGCAGAGTCATCGCCATCAGCGCGAGGATTCAGAGGATACGTGCGCGGTGCCGACGGTGCCGGATCCGGCGCGCTCGCACTGAAGCAGTGCGTCGCAGGCTATGGTTGATGGGCTATGGGATATGGTGAACAACAACTTCGCACCATAACCCATACCCCATCAACCATAACCCGGTGCCGTCCACCATACCCCCTAACCCAACCACCATAACCCAATAGTTACTCCACAATCGTGATTGCCGGCTTCGCCTTCAATTCGCCCAATAACTGGTCGTCCACCTCAATCGTCATCACGGCCTGGTCGTCTTCATAGCTTTCGGCGATGATCCGCGTGTGGCTGCGCACGAAGGCGTCTAGGGCGCCATCGCCGGCGTGATAGCGGATCACCACTGGGCGACGCTTGCGGCCGATGGCTTCGACGATGGCCTCGCGCAGGCGGTCGAGGCCTTCGCCGGTGAGGGCGCTGACCGAGACAGCGTGCTTGTAGCGCTTGCGGAAGGCGGCCACCAGGGTGCGGCTGTAAGAGCGATCGGACTTGTTGAAGACCATGATCGCCGGCACTTCGGCGGCCTTGATCTGGTCAAGCACGCCTTCAACAGTGACGATCTGCTGATCCATCTGCGGCGAGGAGCTGTCGACCACATGCAGCAGCAGGTCCGCTTCACGAACTTCCGCCAGGGTGGCATGGAAGCTGGCGATCAGGGTGTGGGGCAGGTTGCGGATGAAGCCGACGGTGTCGCTGAGGGTGACGTCCTCGTGGCCGTCCAAAACCAGCCGCGAGGTGCGCGTGTCCAAGGTGGCGAACAGCCGATCTTCGGCCAGGACGCCGGCGCCGGTGAGGGCGTTCATCAGCGTGCTTTTGCCCGAATTGGTGTAGCCGACCAGGGCCACGGTAAAGCAGTCGCGACGGGCCGCGACGGCGCGGTCGGTGCGGGACTCGATCAGCGCCAGGCGGTCCTTCAGGTCCTGGATGCGGCGCTTGACCTGCCGGCGATCCAGCTCGATCTGCTTTTCGCCTTCACCGGTGCGCGCACCCGAGCCGCCGGCCCCGCCGCCGCCGCCTTGACGGTCGAGGTGGGTCCACATGCGGCGTAGCCGCGACTTGGTGTATTCGAGGTGCGCCAAATCCACCGCCAGGCGGGCCTGGTGGGTGCGGGCGTTGCGACTGAAGATCTCAAGAATGAGCTCGTCGTAATCGAGGACCTGGCTCTCCAGTTCCTCTTCCAGGTTGCGCTGTTGGCGCGGCGTCAGCTGGGTATCGAAGACCACTTCACTGGCTTGGTGCTGCTCCAACGCAGTGACGATTTCCTGCACCTTGCCCGAGCCGACGTAGGTGCCGGGATGGGCCTTCTGCACATGCTGGATGATGATCGCCAGCACCGCGCGGCCGGCAGTGTCGAGGAGGGCCGTCAACTCGGCTAGGCGCTCGGCCTCATGCTCGCGCTCAGCGGGGGCGTTGGTGAGCACCAGCACCACGGGGATGGTGGCAGCAAACGTGGCGTGCAACTGGTCCTTCATGCGGCTCTGCAGAACGGGTGGGCAGGCGTGCTCATGCCTGCACCTTATGGGCCAGATCGGGCCAGGACCAGCAGCAAGGTGATGGCACCTCTCAGGGCAACGCAACTCCTGTAGCGATCATCGTCCAAGCCCCATCGCCGGAGCGGCCAGCACGATCATCGCACGGGCAGCGTCACTGCCCTGCTCACCTGGTCCTGGACGAAGGCTCGCCCATTTCCTAGTGAACCCGCCAGGAACCGCCTCGCCCGCTGCGTGTAGCAGCACGCAGCACTTCCTGCCATTGTCGCTGATCCGGGTTATTCCGTAACATCCACTCCCGATGGACCCACTCACGACGCCCCACCTCGCCGCCCTTGCCTGGCTGCTGATCTGCTCTGGCCTGGTCTTCTTCATGCAGACCGGCTTCTGCGCCGTGGAAAGCGGCATGGTGCGCTACAAGAACTCCATCAACGTCGCCCTGAAGAATGTGGTCGACTTCTGCACCTCGTTTGCGGCGTTCATGGTGCTGGGCTATTCGTTGATGTTTTCGCCCAGTTGGGATCCCTTCGGGCTGATCGGCGTGCCGGTGCCGTTCTTGTCCGACCTGACCCTGGTCAACCGGGCCGGCACCGATGTCTTCACCCTCTTCCCCTTCGCCTTCTTCCTGTTCCAGGCCACCTTCTGCAACACCGCTGCGACCATCGTCTCGGGCGGCATCGCCGAGCGCTGCCGCTTCATGGCCTACGTGCTGGTCTCGATCGGCATCGGGCTGGTGATCTATCCAGTGTTTGGCCATTGGGCCTGGGGCGGCGGCTGGCTGGCCAGGCTCGGCTACCATGATTTCGCCGGGTCCAGCGTGGTGCATCTGCTGGGCGCGGGCCTGACTCTGGCGGGGGTGGTCGTCCTGGGTCCCCGCGCCGGACGCTTCGGTCCCGACGGCAAGCCACGCACCATCCCCGCTTCGTCCATGACCCTGGTGGCGATCGGAGTGCTCATCCTCACCTTCGGCTGGATTGGCTTCAACGGCGGTTCGGCGCCCTTGGGTGCGCAGACCGCCACCATCATCATCAATACCCTGAATGCTGCCGCCTTCGGCGCCATCGGCGTGATGCTGCTGATCTGGGCCCTGCGTGGCGTGCCCGCCGCCGACCTGATCTTGAATGGGGTGCTGGGCGGCCTGGTGGCGATCACCGCCAATGCCAATGTGGTGTCGATCCCGTACTCGTGCGTCATCGGCCTGTTGGGCGGCGCTGCGGTAGTGATCGGTACCAAGCTGCTGGAGCGCTGGCGGCTTGATGACGCGGTGGGCGCTATCCCGGTGCACGGCTTTGCCGGGGTGGTCGGGGTGGTGTGCACCGGCCTGTTCGCCGATGCCACCTGGCTAGCCGAAACCAAGCAGATGACCCGTGGCCATTTCCTTGGGGTGCAATGTATCGGCGTGGTCGCCTGCCTGGCCTGGAGCTTCTGCGCCGGTTGGGTGCTGTGGAAGATCGTCGGCCGCGGCACCTCGCTGCGCATCGGCCCCGACGAAGAGGCCGTGGGCATGAACTACTCCGAGCACAAGGTCGAGGAACCCCTCGCCCAGCTCACCGCTGCCGTCGTCGATTCGACAGCCGGCCGGCGGGATCCGGCCGTGCTCGACCATGTCGGCGACGGCGAGCTGGCGCCCCTGGCCCGCGCCATCCACCAGCTCATCAAACGCCAGGCGCAGCAGCGCCGCGACGCACGCAGCTGGTCCGAGACCCTCTCGGAAGTGCGCGGCATGATCACCCAAGAGCAGCACGCCGGCGGCACGGCCGCGCGGGAGAGCCGCAGCGAAATCACCGACACCCGCGAAGCCATGGCCGATGTGACGCGCATGCTGGCGCAATGGCGCAAGGAAGACCCCACCGCCGCCGTGCTCTATGACTTGGTGCGCATGCTAGAGCGCCGCCTGGATGCCGCTCTCGCGGCGCTGCCGCGGGTGGATCGCAGCCTTGATCGGGTGGCGGCGGGAACGGGCAGGCTTGACGATGTCGCTGCGGCGATGCGGGGCCGGTCGTGACCGAACTGGCCGCTGGCCGGATCCTTGGCCCGGCTGTCCTCGAACGCTTCCTGGGCGAGGGCATGGTCGGCACCGTTTGGCTTGGTCGACACCGATCGCTGGACATCCCGGTAGCGGTGAAGGTGCTGCGCGACGATAAACTGCGTCAAGACGGCCGCTATCGCGAGCGTTTCAAGCGCGAGGCGCGCCTGGCCGCGACCCTTGATCATCCTGGCATCGTCCGCGTGCTCGACTTCGGCGACGAGGGCGGCGCGCCGTACATGGTGATGGAGTACGTCGACGGCACCTCCCTTGATTGGCAGATCAAACGACGAAAGGACCCCTTCACCGACCAGACCGTGCTGCGCATCCTGCTCTCAGTTGCCCAGGCCCTGCGCTGCGCCCATGCCCAGGGCGTGATCCATCGCGATCTCAAGCCCGCCAACCTGCTGCTGTCCTCCAAGGGCATCCTCAAGCTCGCCGACCTTGGGCTGGCCCGCATCGAAGGCGGGGCCTCGCTTACCCACGAACGGGTGGCAGTGGGCTCGCCGGCCTACATGGCGCCGGAATGTTTTCAGGAAGGCCACGTGGCCGACGCGGCCAGCGACCTCTACAGCCTGGGCGTGATCGGCTACTGCCTGGCCTTCGGTCGGCTACCCTATGACGGCTCGGTGCAGGACGTGATGCGCGGGCATCTGGCCGGCTCGGCGGATTTCACGCTGCCCACCCGCTGCCAACCGCGCACCCTGTCCCTGGTCCGCAAATTGATGGCCGTCGACAAACGCCGGCGTCCCGCCGATGCCAATGATGTCGCCATCGAGGCCCGTCATCTGCTGTCCGGCGATGACAGCAGCCAGTCGCGCAAGGCGGTGCGCTCCAGCGGCAACAGCAGCGACCTCGCTGATCTGACCAAATATCTGGCCTCGTCGTCCAGCGAGGTCGACGGCCGCACTATCGTCCACACCACCACCCGGGAGCGGCGCCTGGTGTGGCTGATCCTGGTCGCCGTGGTGGCCTTGGCAGTGATCGGCATGCTATATTACGGCGGCTCCGCACCCACGGCGGTAAGCAAAGTGCCGCCCGCTGCCTCGCCCTGACGGATGAGAGCCTATTTGGCCACCGCGATCGTGCCCAGCACCGTCGTGATGGTCAGTCGCGCTTTGGCGGTGCCGTCGCCTTCGCCGTGGGTCAGCAGCAGCCAGGTGCTGCCCGCCAGGGTGAAGACCACGACGTCAGCGTTCGCGGGATCGCCATCGTCGGCTTCAGTCCCGGTGCCAATCAGGCGCTTCGCCGGGGCCCCGGCCACAGTCAGATCCTCGCTGCTGATCGGTTTGAAGTCGGTGACTTCGCCCACCACCAGGGGTGCGATGCCGGCCACGACCTGCTCAACGGTGCCGGCCACGGTCCAGCACTGGATGTGTGGGTGACCGCTGGCGGGTAGCAGATTGGTGCGGCCACTAGCGCCGGTGCCGAACTTCCAGTCGGCGGGTACCTGCATGGTCAGGGCGGGCTTGCCGTCCTTGGTGACCGTGGCGGGGATGGTGTCATCGGCCGACATGCCGGCGACCAGGGCGAAGATGGCGAGGGTGGAGATGGAGCGCATGCGGGCATCCTGTCGAACTGGCGTGATGGTGGGGATCCTGGGCAGAAACCCCAGCCACCAACCGGCCCTTCTGTTCATGCCTTGAACAAGCCTGCCGTAGGCTGCGCATGCCGCATGCAGCCTACGGCAGGCGAGAAATCCGTCGCCGCGGACACCCGCGGCTTCAACCGGTGCTGCAGCTGCGCGCCTCGTACGCGCGGCCGCTGCGCTTTTCGATGAAGTTGATGAAGGCGCGGTTGACCACCCGGAAGCCGCCCGGGGTCGGATAGTCGCCGGTGAAATACCAGTCACCGGTGTGGCCGGGGATGGCCCAGCGCAGGCCCTGCACGGTCTGGAAGATCACCGTCACCTCGCCGTGCCAGGGCAGGTCCGTGGGCGTGACCAAGCGGGCGATGCGGGCGCTGACCTCTTCGTCGGTGAAGGGTGCATAGACGCGTTTGACGTGATTGATGGTCGCCGGATCAGGCGATTGGTCATCGCGCACGCAGTCGCGGTAGACCTCGTTCAAGATGTGCTCCTGCCCGGTCTCGTGCAGCAGCAGTACGGCGGCCTCGAAGGCGATGAACTTGCCGAGTTCGCTCATGTCGATGCCGTAGCAGTCCGGATAGCGGATCTGCGGGCAGCTCGACAACACCACGATGCGCTTGGGCTCAAGACGGCTGAGCATGCGTAGGATGCTTTGCCGCAGGGTGGTGCCGCGCACGATCGAGTCGTCGATCACCACCAGGCTGTCCAGCCCCGGACGCAAGATGCCCCGGGTGATGTCGTAGGCATGGGCGACCAGTTCGCTGCGGTCGTCTTCGCCGCTGATGAAGGTGCGCAGCTTGGCATCTTTCAGCGCCGCCTTCTCTTGCCAGGGACGCACGATCAGGATCTGGCGCAGCGCCTCGGGCGTCAGGGCGCCGGCCTCTTGCAGCCGCAGGATCTCGTGCTCCTTCCATTCGGCCAGATAGGCCTCCAAGCCTTCGCATAGGCCATAATACGCTGATTCCGCCGTGTTCGGCACGTAACTGATGACCGTGCGGTCAAGTTCGTTGTCGATCGCCTTCAAGGTCGCCGGGACCAGTTCGCGGCCCAGAGCCTTACGCTCGCGGTAGATTTCGGCGTCGTTGCCGCGGCTGAAGTAGATGCGCTCAAAGGTGCAGCTGCGCTTCTCCGCCTGGGGCACCACCTGCACTTCCTTGAAGTCGCCACGATGGTCGATGAGCAGGGCTGCACCGGGGGTGAGCTCGCGCACGGACTCGGGTGTCACATTGAAGCAGGTTACCAGGGCCGCGCGTTCGCTGGCCACCGCCACCACTTCGTCGTCGGCATACCAATAGCCGGGACGGATGCCGTTGGGATCGCGCAGGGCAAAGGCCGCGCCATGGCCGACCACGCCGCACATGGTGTAGCCGCCGTCCCAACTGCGCGCCGCCTTGTTGAGCACCCGGGACAGGTCCAAGTCTTCGGCAATGCGTTGCGAGAGGGCCTGACCTTGCAGACGGCTGCCGTGGGCGCGCACCAGGGCTTCGTTGGCCACGTCCAGAAAATGGCCGATCTTCTCCATCACCGTGGCGGTGTCTGCGCTGCCGACCGGATGTTGGCCCAATTCGACCAGCAGGTCGAAGATCGCGCCGGTGTTGGTCAGATTGAAATTGCCCGCCACCGCCAGATAGCGGCTCGGCCAATTCGAGGCGCGCACGAAGGGATGGCAGACATCGATCGAATTGCCGCCATGGGTGCCATAGCGCAGGTGGCCCATATACACTTCGCCCAGCCACGGGCAGGCGATCTTCAGCGCGACGGGATCGGTGCCGGCGACCGCGACAGCCTGGGACACCTCTTCATTGATGTTCTTCCACAGCCGATCCAAGCAGGTGGCGCCGACTTCGCGCTGGCGGGCGAAATAGGGTTTGCCGTAGGACATGCCCTGACGCAAGGCGACGGCGCCCGCGCCGTCCTGGCCGCGATTGCGCTGTTTCTCCATCAGCAGGTAGAGCTTCTTCAGGCCCCACAGGGCTGAGCCATACGTCTGCTGATAATAGGCGATGGGCTTGCGCAAGCGCACGATGGCGACGCCGCATTCATGCTTGATGGGGTCGCTCATCGCTGCGCCTGGGCGGCGCCGCGACAGCCCATGGATCCGCTCAGGGCGCAGTCGCCCGGCGTGCACACGGCGATGCTGGTCATCATTCGCCTTTCTACGCAGGCGCCCGGTCAGGTGCGCCTGTCTGGTTGTCGACCCGTGCCGCCGGATGCGGAATCAGGTCTTGGTGATCCGTTCCAAGCCGCCCAGATAGGGCCGCAGCACCGGCGGCACGAGCACGCTGCCATCGGCCTGCTGGTAGGTCTCCAGCAAAGCGATGAGGCAGCGCGGCAGAGCCAAGCCTGAGCCGTTGAGGGTATGGACAAAGCGCGGCTTGCCGCCCGCCTCGCGATAGCGGATGTTGGCGCGCCGGGCCTGGAAGTCGGTGAAGGTCGAGCAGCTCGACACCTCCAGCCAACTGTTGGTACCGGCGCTCCAGACTTCCAGGTCATAGGTATGCGCCGAGCCGAAGCCGGTGTCGCCGGTGCACAGCTCCAGCACGCGATAGTGCAGACCAAGGCGCTGCAGCAGAGTCTCGGCGTGACCGCGCAAGGTCAGCAGGTCGGCGTCGCTGCGCTCGGGGGTGGTCAGCCACACCACCTCGACCTTGTCGAACTGATGTACGCGGGTCATGCCCCGGGTGCCAAGACCCGCCGCCCCGGCTTCGCGACGGAAGCAGGGCGTGTGCGCGGTATAGAGGCGCGGCAGGGTGGCGACTTCGAGGATCTCGCCCGCATGCAGATTGGTGACCGGCACTTCGGCCGTGGGGATCAGCAGCAGTGCATCGTCACGGCAGGCGAACAACTGGTCGGCGAACTTGGGCAACTGGCCGGTGCCCTGCATGGCCGCCGCATTGACCAGGAAGGGCACCGCCCATTCGGTGTAGCCATGCTCGGTGGTGTGCACATCCAGAAACCAGTTGATCAGGCCCCGGGCCAGGCGCGCCCCCGCCCCGCGCAGGCAGACGAAGCCCGAGCCGCTGATCTTCGCCGCCCGGTCGAAATCCATGATGCCCAGGGTGGGGCCAAGTTCCCAATGGGGTTTGGCGGCAAAACCCAGTACCGGCTTGTCGCCCCAGGTGGCGACCACCACATTGGCGCTGGCATCAGCGCCCAACGGCACTACCGGCTGGCAGGGATTGGGCAGCACCAGCAAGCGCTGCTCCAGCGCCGCTTCGGCCACTTCCCGTTCCTCATCCAGGCGCTTGGCCTCGTCGCCCAGGCTGCGCGCCTTGGCCTTGGCCTCTTCCACCGCCGCGCCCCCCTGCCGGGCCGCCAAGCCGATGGCCTTGCTGGCCGCATTGACCTCCGCTTTGATGGATTCGACCCGGTGCTTCAAGCCCCGCACCTGCTCGTCGTGCGCCACTATGGCCGCAACATCCACGGTCAGGCCACGGGCCGACCAGGCGGCAGAAAATGTATCAGGTCGGGCGCGTAACAGGCTGAGATCGATCATGGGAGGGGGCATCCTAAGGCCTTTGCCGAGTGGGCAACTAGGGGTCGACCGACCGTGGGTTGAGGCGTTTGCCGGTTACCGACCACCAGCGTAGCCGGTAAGCGAGCTGGAGCTGCCCTCGTCCCTCGAACGACTGGCTTGCCATTAGGCGAGCTAACGCTCGCATCACCCGGGAATTCACCCGGAAAGTGCAAGCGATGCTGGTCCCACATTTGATGTCCCGTATCCGCGGCAGAAGTTTCGCTGGCTGTCGCTGGCCGTCGCCGGCCGACGTCGGGAGGGGCGAGCTCCAGCCCGCCTAGGGGCAATCCAGACGTCCAAGGGGAGAGGCGAGCTACAGCTCGCCTAGTGGCCATCAGGTGCCTCGCTGGCCGTCGCTCTCGCCTGTGAATCGGTCAGGGATGAACACGGTCCGCTGGTTTGCTCTCGCTGGGGGTCTCTGGCGAGGTCGGCTTGGTCAGTTAGTACTGCGCGTTTCGACCATGCTTCCGCCTTGAAAGCGAAAGCCGCGAAAACCAGCAGCCAGGCGGAGATTCTCCGCCTGGCTGCTGGTTCAACGGGAGTCGTGGTGACGAACTCCGCGCCTCAGTCTACTCGGCGGAACCATCCAGCAGATTGACGTTTGACGTACGGATCTTGGCTGCGATCTCGGCGCAGATCTTGGTGTTGTCCTTAAGGAACTGCTTGGCGTTCTCACGGCCCTGGCCGAGTTTTTCCGGTCCATAGGTGAACCAGGCGCCGCTTTTGTTCACCACTTTGGCGAGCACGGCGAGGTCGAGGACGTCGCCGACGTAGCTGATGCCTTCGTTGTACATGATGTCGAACTCGGCCTTGGTGAAGGGCGCGGCGACCTTGTTCTTGACCACTTTCACGCGGGTGCGGTTGCCGATGACCTTCTCGCCTTCGGTGATGGTGGTGATACGACGGATGTCGAGGCGGACGCTGGCAGCGAACTTCAGCGCACGGCCGCCAGGCTGGGTCTCGGGGCTGCCGAACATCACGCCGATCTTTTCGCGGATCTGATTGATGAAGATGACGGTGGTGCGGCTGGTGCTGGTGGCGCCGGTGAGCTTGCGCATGGCCTTGCTCATCATGCGCGCCTGCACGCCGACCTGGTTGTCGTCCATGTCGCCATCCAATTCGACCTTGGGCACCAGGGCGGCGACCGAGTCCACCACCACCACATCGACGGCATTGCTGCGCACCAGCAGGTCGCAGATGTCCAAGGCCTGCTCGCCATAGCTGGGCTGGCTGACCAGCAGGTCGTTGAGGTTCACGCCGATCTTTTCAGCGTAGCTAGGGTCGAGGGCGTGCTCTGCGTCGATGTAGGCCGCGACGCCGCCTTCCTTCTGGGCCTGGGCCACGATGGACAGCGCCAGAGTGGTCTTACCGGATGATTCAGGGCCATAGATCTCGACCACGCGGCCGCGGGGGACGCCGCCGATACCGATGGCCAGATCGATGGACAAGGAACCGGTGGGAATGGCCCCGACATCGACCTTTTCGAACTGGCCAAGGCGCATGATCGAGCCTTTGCCAAACTGCTTGTCGATCTGTTCCAGGGCCGCATCAATGGCCTTCTGCTTCGCGGGATCCATGGCCGCTTTGGGCTTTTTCACCTCGGGCGCAGCAGCTACTTTTTTGTCTTTGTCGACGACAGGTGCGGTGGCGGTGGCAGTGGCGGTGGGGGTGGCAGCGTTCATGGCGGTGGTTTCGGGGTACGAGGTGTTGGTGAGGGATGAGGGCTGGTGGGCTGATGAATCAGCGCACCGCGCGGTAGATGAAGCTCAACGGGCCGACAATGCGCACCGACTGGGCCCGGGACTTGGGGATGATGATCGCGGCATAAGCCGGATTCTCGGCATGCAGCTCGATGGCGTCGGCGGTGGTGCGAATGCGCTTCAGGGTGGCTTCGCCGTCGACCACCGCGGCCCCGATATCGCCGTCCGCGACTGGGGCGTCGGCCTGGATGATGGCGTGATCGCCATCCAGGATGCCCACGCCACTCATGGAGTCGCCCCGCACCGTCAGGGCGAAGCGCCCGGGCGCCGGGGTAATGTCGCGCAGGAACCCGGCGTTCTGTTCGGTGGCCAGGATGGGCTGACCGGCGGCGATGGCGCCCAAGATGGGCACGCCGCGCTTGGCTGGAGCCCGACCGATGGCGGACCAACCGGCGTCTGTCAGGCGGACATTGCGCTTCTTCTCGCGGTCAGCCTCAAGCAATCCTTTGCGCACCAAGGCGTCGACATGCTTGGACACTGCCGAGGGAAAGGCGTAGCCCATGGCTACCGCCACCTCCGCGCGACTGGGCTGGTGGCCCTGATCGTCGGCGTCAGCGAAGAAAGTGAGGATGCGGGTCTGGCCGGGGGGTAGGGGCTGCATGGACCCTTCTATGGCCGGTTTGGACCCGATGTCAATATGGACTCTTTTGACGCTCTGTAAGCGACTGACGGAGAAGGAGTTGGCGGAGAGCAAGAAACCAGCTGGCGATAGGCAGAGGCCGCATGGGGGTGCCAGCTACGCGCCGAGACGGTGCTCGGCAGGCTGAAAACGCAAAACCCACCGGGCAGGTGCACGGTGGGTCGCGAATCGTCCCAGGGACGTTAGGCCTTATGGCGACGGAGTTTAATCCTTCGCGCGGCGGAGCTTGCCCTTACCCGAGGCAGCGCGGCGCTGACGGCTCAGGAGAGCGCGACCGCCCTTGGTGCGCATACGACGGCGGAAACCGTTCTTCCGGCGCTTCTTGATGGAGCTTTTGCGGATCTTGAGGTGCATA
>JBBQTJ010000039.1:0-16480 GCA_038213315.1 Planctomycetota bacterium | reverse complement strand
CGCCTTCTTGCGGATCTCGTACTTGTCGACCTTGAGGTGCGGCACCCAGCATTCCTGGGTCAACGCGTTGACCAGCTGCTCTTCGGTCAGCAGACCGGCGACGACCGCGGCCTGATCCAAAGGGAGGGACTCGGCTTCGGCTTTGCTCCGCAGCTGGGCGATCTGGCCCTGGTCAAGGAGCTTGGCCTTGCTGATCAGGAACTCACACAAGGCGTTATCACCAGTACGGCAGACCCCACCGTGTGCCGAGCCGGCATTGCCAAGCGAGCCGAGGTCACCTGTGAATTCAGGCGGGCGGCTCTCGACGATGGGGCGCTTGCTCTCGACGCGGCCGCTGCTGCTGCTTTGGATCTCGGGCTGGCGCTGCGTTTGACGGTTCACCGTCTGGGTCTGTGGCTTAGGCGGCATGCGGCTGACCGACTGCCCAGTATTGCCTGGTTTCTGACCAGGAGCCACAATGCGCCGTGACTTGCGCTGCGTCCCTTGCTCTGCGACCGGCTTGTCATCGGCCGGCGCGGGGGTCACCTGCTTGGTGGTCTTATTTTTTCCGAGGCCGAGGAAGCCCATGAAGTCTCCGGGTCGCGAGGCGACTGGGGAGTGTGTTCCTGGATCGCGGAGACCAACCAGAAAATGCGTCGAACCTGCCTAGTGGCCACGGGTTCCGTATCACACTCAAGCAATGGTGGCCGCCGTCCCCATTGCCATTTCCGTGAAGAAGGCCAACACTCTTCCTCGTCCTGCGGCACCCGCCGCAGCCTACGACCTGACCCGAAAGAGCTCCCATGGCGGTACTGAACTTCGACATCAAGACCGTGTCCCTGCCCGGTGGCGAAGAGGCCAAGGCCGTCTTCCTGACCGGCTCGATCGACGCGAGCACCAACCAGACCTTCGAGGGCCGGCTCACCGACATTCTCAGCTCCGGCACGCGCCACGTGATGCTGGTGCTGACCAATGTGAAGTACATCAACTCGACCGGCCTGGGCACGATCGTCAAATGTGTCGACACCTTCCGCGAAAAAGGCGGCGACATCAAGCTGGTGGGCGTCCCCACCAAGGTCATCGCCCTCTTCGAGATGCTTGGTCTGCTCGCCCTCTTCGAGACCCATGACACCATCGAGGCCGCGGTCGCCAGCTTCGGCAAGGGCAAGACCTCGTCCCAGCCCGACAAGCCCGCGGTCAAGTTCCCGCTCCAGTTCAAGCATCCGGTCACCGCCATGGGCTTGAACGTCAGCCAGCCGGGCCGCTTCAAGGATCCCCGCTCGGGCGACTACTTCAGCGTTGACGCCGCCGGAACCATCGAATTCTACGAGATGTCGAAGGTGAAGATGGTCGAAGCCAAGGTGCCCTGCGATCTGGACTTTGCCGCCAGCCTGGCCGGTCTGGCCGCGAGCTTGGCCAACCGCTCTGGGCTGCCCGCCAGCCTCACCGCCGCCGTCCAGCGCGGCATCGACGAAGCCAGCGCCTTGGTGCAGCGTCACGCCACCGACAGCAGCGAAACCTGCAACATCCTGATGGTCGGTGACAGCGACAAGCTGCAGATCGGCATCGTCAGCTACGGCAATGCGCTGAACCTGAAGAATGACGACCCGGCGCTCAAGGCGCTGAGCAACACCATGGACGAGGTCAAGCATGTGGTCCTGCCGACCCGCGGCTTCCTGCTGACCATGACCAAGCGGGCCTGAGCCTCACTTTCCATTCGATGAACAAAAAGATCCGGCGAGGTACCTCGCCGGATCTTTTTTTGCATGCCGCTCTCTGCTCGACCCACTCCACCCAACCTGCTCTGCCATGAACGATACTGATTTCATGCGCGTGGCCCTGACCGAAGCGGCCAAGGCCGCGGACGAGGGCGAGGTACCGGTGGGCTGCGTGGTGGTGCATGGGGGCCGGGTGATCGGTCGCGGCCGCAATGCCTGCGAAAAGCTCCAGGATGCCACCGCCCATGCCGAGATGATCGCGATCGGCGCGGCCAGCCAGGTCCTGGGCTCGTGGCGGCTGGAGGACTGCACGCTGTACGTCAGCCTTGAGCCGTGTCCGATGTGCCTGGGCGCCTGCCTGAATGCCCGCGTTCCCCGGGTGGTTTATGCGGCCAAAGAACCAAAGTGCGGCGCCTGCGGCAGCGTGGTCGACCTCAGCGCGCCACCCGGCTACAACCATCGTATTGCGTTGACCGGTGGCGTACTGGCAGACGAGTCGGCAATCATACTTAAAGCCTTCTTCCGGGCGGTGCGCGAACGCAACTGACGTGAGGCATTCCGCCGCCGGGCTGGGCGCATAGTCTGCCCGCCATGCTGACCGAACTGACTCCCGAGGATCCCCGCCTGGCGACGGTGATCGGCGCGTCCCACCAGCGTTTCGCCCGGTTGGTCGCCGAGGCCGAGGCCAAGGCCCGTCCCTATTATCGCGCCCTGCTGGGCGAGGACCTGGGCGTGGACGAGGTCATTTCCCGGGTCTTTCACGAGGTCGAGAGCGAAGGCGACGTGGCCGTGGCGCGGTGGAGCCAGCGTTTTGATGGCGCCACCCTGCCGGCCGATGGTCTGCGCGTCCCCCCGGCGGAACTGGCCGCCGCCTGGCAGCGCATCCCCGGCGACTTGCAGCAGGCCATGCTGATGGCCATCAGTCAGGTCACCGCGTACCAGCAACGTCTGCTGCCGGTCGGCTTCGGCACCGCCCTGGATCAACCCTTGGGCGTGCGTTGGTCGCCGCTGCGCCGGGTCGGGGCCTATGTGCCCGGTGGCCCCAAGGGCTCGATGCCGCTGTTTTCTTCGGTGATCATGAATCTGGTGCCAGCGGTGGTCGCCGGGGTCGCCGAGACCGTACTGGTCACGCCCGCCCGGCCGGACGGCACCATCGCCGATGAGCTGCTGGCCGCCGCCCACGCGGTGGGGGTCACCGAGGTGCTGCGCGTGGGCGGCATCCCCGCCATCGCCTTACTTGCCTGCGGCACTGCCAGCGTCCCCGCCGTCGACAAGATCGTCGGCCCGGGAAACATCTACGTGACCCTGGCCAAGCGCCACGCCTATGGCCGGGTCGACATCGACATGCTCGCCGGCCCCAGCGAGGTGTTGATCATCGCCGACGACAGTGCCGATCCCGCCCATGTGGCCGCCGACCTGCTCAGCCAGGCCGAGCACGATGAGCTGGCCACCTGCATCCTGCTGGCGGTCGGCCCCGGCATCGCCTCGCGGGTGCAGCGCGAATTGGACCTTCAGCTCGACGCCCTGCCCGAAGAACGTCAACGTACCGCCCGGGCCAGCACCGCGCGTTTCGGCCTGCTGGTGCGCTGCGCCACCGTCGCCCAGGCGGTGACGCTCAGCAATCGCATCGCGCCGGAACATCTTGAATTGCTGGTGCGCCAGCCCGCCGCACTGCTGCCTGCCCTGACCAACGCCGGGGCGATCTTCGTCGGCCCCTGGTCGCCCGAGCCGATCGGCGACTACCTCGCCGGCCCCAGCCACACGCTGCCTACCGGGGGGACCGCGCGGATGTGGTCCGGCATCGGCGCCGACACCTTCCTGCGCCGTACGTCGCTGATCAATCTCAGCGAGGCGGAGTTCCGGCGCCTAGCCGCCCCCGCGATCACCATGGCCCGGGCCGAAGGCATGGAAGCGCATGCGCGGTCGGTGGCGGTGCGGCTGGGATGACGAAACAACCGTCGCGGGGTCGCGGAGTCGCGGGGTCGCGGGGTCGGACGGCGGGGTCTGCAGAGCCATTGTCCGATGGTGCGGTTGCGGCGATCTACGAGGCGCTGGCTGCGGTGATCGTGCCACGCAGCGATCTGGTCTATGACGGCCCATTCCAGCTGCTGGTAGCGGTGATGCTGTCGGCGCACACCACCGACAAGGCGGTGAATGCGGCCACCGCCGAACTTTTCCCAGTGGCTTCGTCCCCGGCCGCAATCATTGCCCTGGGCGAAGCCGGGGTCCATCCGTTCATCCGCCGGGTCGGTCTGGCCAATACCAAGGCACGCAATCTACTCGGACTCTGCCGACAGCTGATCGAACGACATGGCGGACACGTGCCGGATTCCCGTGACCACCTGGAGGCCCTGCCCGGGGTCGGGCGCAAGACTGCCAGCGTGGTGCTGAACATCGCCTTCGGCTATCCCGAGATCGCCGTCGACACTCACGTCCACCGGGTCGCCAACCGCCTGGGGATCGCGGCCACCCGCACTCCCGAGCAGACTGAGCAGGTGCTGCTAAAGCGCACTCCGGCCCAGCACCGCCTGCATGCCCATCACTATCTGATCCTGCACGGGCGCTATACCTGCACCGCCCTGCGGCCGAAATGTGCGGCCTGCCCGGTGGCGCGCTGGTGCCCGGCTCGGCTCGTCGAGGACTTGCCCGGTCGTGGAGGCCGTGGACCAGGGTGAGTGCGGATCCGCGGGCAGCTTTACGACCGAAAGACCAGAAGACCGTGCCGAAGGGCGACGGGCACCGCGCCGGGTGCCCAGGCTGGTGTCCGCCTAGCGGTCCCCTATCGTGCCGCCCTTAACGCCGGAACGCCCATGTCCATCGTCGATAACGTCACTTCCCTCGTCCGCAGCGTGCTGGGCACCACCAACGATGCGCTGCTGCGCAAGTTGTGGCCCACCGTCAAGGCGGTGCGCGCCCTCGAAGCCCGCTTCCAGGCCATGGATGACACCATCCTGCGTGCCCACCACGGCGTGCTCAAGGCGCGGCTCGCCAAGGGCGAAACCATCCAGCAGGTCATGCCCGAGGCCCTGGCCCTGGTGCGCGAAGTGGCCGACCGTCGCCTGGGCATGTGGAATGCCCTGGATGTGAAGCGTGGTTTCCCCGAGGACGCCTGGGGCGAGGCCAAGGCCGCCGTGGACGAGGCCCGTGCCAAGCTGGCGGCCAACACCGCGCCTTGGGATATTGATCTGCCGGTGACGGTCTATAACCGGATCCGCAGCCTCTATCCCGAATCCGTGCCCCCCTTCCGCATGCGGGCGCACGATGTGCAGGTGCTGGGCGCCATGGTCCTGCATCAGGGCCGCATCGCCGAGATGCGCACCGGCGAAGGCAAGACCCTGGTCGCGTCGCTGACCTGCTACGTCACCGCCCTTGAGGGGCACGCCGTCCACGTCATCACCGTCAATGACTACCTGGCCTCCCGCGATGCCGCCTGGAATGCGCCGACCCTGCGTTTTCTCGGCATCACCATCGGCGCGATCCAGGGCCAGATGCCCGCCTGGACTCGCCGCGACATGTACAAGTGCGATGTCACCTACGGCACCAACAACGAATTCGGCTTTGACTACCTGCGCGACAACCTGGCCAAAAGCCTGGACGAGCAGGTGCAGACGCGCCGGCACATGGCCATCGTCGACGAGGTCGACAGCGTGCTCATCGACGAGGCGCGCACGCCTCTGATCATCAGCGGCCCGGCCAACGCAAAGAAGGAATTCTACGCCAAGGCGCGCGAGGTCGCCCTGTCCCTTGAGAAAGGCCCGGATTACGAAGTCGATATCAAAGATCGCCATGTTACCCTCAGCGATTCAGGGATCGACAAGGCCTCGCGGGGCTTCGAGGTCGGCAATCTGTACGATGCCGAGGCCATGCACCTGCCCCACTTCCTGGACAATGCCCTGAAGGCGAAGGAGCTTTACACCCGCGACAAGGAATACCTGGTGGTGGGCGATCAGGTGAAGATCGTCGATGAGCATACCGGCCGCGTCATGGAGGGCCGCCGCTGGTCCGATGGGCTGCATCAGGCCATCGAGGCGAAGGAAGGCGCAGCGATCCAGGAGGAGACCCAGACCTACGCCACCATCACGCTGCAGAATTTCTTCCGGCTCTACGACCGCCTGGCGGGCATGACCGGCACGGCCATGACCGAGGCCGGCGAGTTCAACGCCATCTACAAGCTGGATGTGGTCGCGATCCCGCCCAACCGGCCGGTGGTGCGCGCCGACCTGCCCGATCTCATCTTTGGCAGCGAGCCTGAAAAGTTTGACGCCATCGTCAAAGAAGTTGAAGAACTGCACGCCATCGGTCAGCCGGTGCTGGTCGGGACCATCAGCGTGGAAATCAGCGAACGGCTCAGCGAGCACTTCAAACGCAAGGGTGTGCGCCACGAGGTGCTGAATGCGCGCCAGCACGCCCGCGAGGCCGAGATCGTCGCCGGGGCCGGCAATTTCGGCGCGGTGACCATCGCCACCAACATGGCCGGACGCGGCACCGACATCGTGCTGGGCCGCACCACCGCCGCCGAGGCCTTCAAGCACTGGAAGCTGCACGGCCTGGTCCCCAAGAAGATTGATCCGACCAGCGCCGACCTGGAAGAGACGGTGATCGACTGCTGGTTCAAGCGCTTCCTCGACGAGAAGGAAGCGGCCAAGCACGCCAAGGCCGACCTCAAGGGCAAGCTGAAGGTGCTTAACGATCAGCGCCGCACCCAGGGTCTGCATCCCCTGCCCAATCCCAATGCCTTCGCTGCGGGCGTCGATGTCCGCCAGCTCGGCGGCCTGCGCATCCTGGGCACCGAACGCCACGACTCGCGCCGCATCGACAATCAGCTGCGTGGCCGCTCCGGTCGCCAGGGCGATCCGGGCTCGTCCCGGTTTTACCTGTCGTTGGATGACGACCTGATGAAGCGCTTCGCCGGCCCCACCATGGTCTCGGCCATGCGCCGCATGGGGCTGACCAACGGCATCCCCTTAGAGTCGCCCATGGTCAGCCGCGCGGTTGAAAAAGCGCAGAAACGGGTCGAGGAATACTACTTCGGCATGCGCAAGAACCTGCTGGAGTACGATCAGGTCGCCAATGTGCAGCGCGGCCAGATCTATGGCCAGCGCCAGAAGGTATTGCTGGGGAAGGACCTCGACAAGACGTTGTTGGAGTTCTTCCATTCCGCCGTCGACGACCTGATCCAGAAGTCCGCCGCCGATGGCACCCGCGGCCCCGACCTGGCCGCGCGCATCAGCGAAGGTTTCACCAAGGACACCGGCCTGCCCGCCCCTGATCCGACCACCCTGCCGGTCAAGGATGGCGGCGAGGCCGTGCTCACGCTGCTGAACAACACCGTCGACCAGGCCTTCGCGACACGTCAGACCGTACTTGGCGACGAGGTCAGCGGCGCGGTGATGCGCTTCGTCCTGCTGGAGGCCATCGATCGCCGCTGGAAGGACCACCTCTACACCATGGAGCACCTGCGTCACGCCATCGGCCTGGAAGGCTACGCCCAAAAGGATCCTCGCCTGCGCTACAAGGAAGAAGGCTACCGCGTCTTCGGCCATATGAATGAACTCATCCGCCTGGACGTGGCCCGCATCCTCTTCCGCCTGCAGGTGCAGGTGAATCCCCCGGCGGCCGAGGTTGAGGGCCCAGGCGCCGTGGCAGCATCCTTGCAGGCCGGCGGGTTCGCACCGTTGCCCAGGTCGGAAGACGTGCCGGCCCCGCAAGGCGACAAGACTGGCCCCAACGATCCCTGCCCCTGTGGATCCGGAGAGCCCTTCAAACGCTGCCATGGGAAGTAGGCCGCCGGGACTCGATGAGTTCCACGCTGCCCACGGTGCATGACCAGCGAGCCGCAATCGGGTACCACGGAAATGCCGTCACTGCCCACCCCGCTGGGCACGCCAGTCCATTGGCAGCCCCTGACCGGCGGCATCATCAGCCGGACCTGGCGGGTGACCTTTGCCAATGGCGGCACCGCAGTGGTGAAGACCTGCGCGGCCGCGCCCCATGACCTGTACCGCATCGAAGCCGAAGCCCTTGAGGCCCTGCGCCTGCCGACCGGACTGGCCGTACCGCGGGTCCTGCATGTCGCCCATGACCAGCTGGTGCTGGAGGATCTTGGCCCGCAGCCGGCATGGGATGAATGGCCGGCTGCGCCTGACGATCACGCGTATTGGGAAGGCTACGGCCGTGGCTTGGCCCACCTGCATGCCCGCCGGGTGCCGCGCTTCGGCTGGCATCGCGACACCTATTGGGGACTGCTGCGCTTCAATAATGCGTGGACCAACGATGGCCACGCCTTCCACGCCGACACCCGCTTCCGCTTCTTCCTGACCCGGCCGCGCCTGAACACCAAACTTGAGCCCGACGATCGCCGCCGCCTGGCCCTGGTGGCAGAGCGCCTGCCCGAGCTCATGCCCATCAGCCCAGCCTGCCTGCTGCACGGCGATCTCTGGGCCGGCAACCGCGCCCGCACCCCCGCTGGCCAACCGGCCCTGATCGACCCCTTCGTCCACTACGGCTGGGCCGAGTTCGAACTGCACGGTACCTTGATGTACGGCGGCTTCCCGCCCCGTTTCTTCGACGCCTACCTGGAATCCAATCCACTCGAACCGGGCTGGCGCAAGCGCCTGGGACTTTTCGAGATCCTGCACCTCTGCGGCATTCTAGATCAGATCGATGATGAGCCGGAGAGCTTGACGTGGCTGCGGAGGCTGTTGCTGCGATTCGTGGGATGAGCTACGGGTTATGGTGTTTGGGGTATGGGGTATGGTACGAGGAAAACAGAAGAGATGCGGGTTTGGGAATGCTGTCTTCGACCCATACCCCATAACCCATTCACCAAAACCCAATCCCCATACCCCATATCCTATCCCCCACTATATTTTACCCATGACCCTCGCCGCCTTCCTTTGCGGACTCGTCCTCGGCGTATTCGGCGTCTGGCTGCTGCTGCGCGGACGCGTGGCGGATGCCAAGGCCCTGGGGCGGGCTGAGGCGGAAAGCGTGGCGGCGGGGGCCGTGGCGACGGCGGGGCGGGTGCCAGGCCTGGAGGCGGAGGTCGATGCCTTGCGCGGGCGGCTGACCGTGGCGGCGGGCCAGGCGAGCGATCTTGCGGCGCGTTTGGAAAGTGAGCGGCAGGCCGGGTCCGAGCGCATCGCCGTGCTGCAGGACGCGCAGCAACGCCTGACCGACACCTTCCGGGCTCTGTCAGCGGAAACCCTACAAGCCACCAGCCGGCAGTTCATGGAGTTGGCCAACGCCACGTTCGACAAGGCCCAGGCGGGCGCCCGCAGCGAACTGGAGGCCCGCGCGCTGGCGGTGGATGCGCTGGTGAAGCCGATCCGCGAGCAACTCGACAAGGTCGGCGGCCACCTCAGCGAGCTCGAGAAGAACCGCGTCGGCACCCAGGCCACCCTGGCCGAGCAGATCCGGCTGCTCGCCGTCGGTCAGCAGTCACTGGCTGGCGAGACGGCGAAATTGTCCCGTGCGCTGAGCGCGCCCACTACCCGCGGCCGCTGGGGCGAGATCCAGCTGCAACGCGTGGTCGAGCTGGCGGGCATGGTCCAATACTGCGACTTCACCACCCAGGTGACCACCGGCGAAGCGCGCCTGCGTCCTGACCTGGTGGTCAAACTGCCGGGCGGCAAATGCCTGGTGGTGGATGCCAAGGCCCCGCTGTCTGCGTACCTCCAGGCTCTGGAGACGACCGATGAGGCCACCCGCAAAGAACGCCTGCAGGACCACGCGGCGCAGATCCGAGCCCATCTCATCGCCCTGGGCGGCAAAGCCTATTGGGACCAATTCCGCGAGGAAAGTCCGGAATTTGTCGTGCTCTTCCTGCCCGGCGAGACTTTCTTCAGCGCCGCGCTTGAACAGGACCCGACGCTGATCGAGTTCGGGGTCGAACGCCGTGTCATCCTCGCGACGCCCACCACCCTGATCGCCCTGCTGCGCGCCGTGGCCTATGGCTGGCGACAGGAACGACTCGCCGAGAATGCGCGCGAAGTGGCCACCCTGGGGGCCGAGCTGTATGCGCGCCTGCGCATTTTCGTCGAGCACTGGCAGAAGGTCGGCCGCGGTCTGGAGACCGCCGTCGGCGCCTACAACCAGGCCGCCGGCAGCCTGGAATCGCGCGTCCTGGTCACCGCCAGACGCTTTACGGAATTGGGGGCGGCGACCGGCGATGACCTGCCGTTGGCGGAAGGGATTGAGAGGATGCCAAAATTATAAGGTGTGGCGAAGGCGCGCAGGCCCGTCTGCCAGGCATTCCTGCAGTTCCCTCCTTGCCCGACCCCCTGCCACGCCACGCTCCCCGCCATGCCTGGCATCGTCCATCTCGTCGGCGCCGGCCCGGGCGATCCGGGTCTGATCACGGTGCGCGGTCGCACGCTTTTGGCGTCCTGCGATTGTCTGGTGCATGATTATCTGGTGTCCGATGGCGTTCTGGCCCTGGCCAATCCCACGGCGGCGCGGCATTACGTGGGCAAGCGCGGACACGCGGAAAGCGCCACCCAGGACGACATCAACAGCTTGCTGGTGGAGCTGGCCGGGCGGTATCGCCAGGTGGTGCGGCTGAAGGGCGGCGATCCCTTCGTGTTCGGCCGGGGTGGCGAGGAATGTGCCGCCCTGGCGGCGGCCGGGGTACGCTTCACCGTCGTCCCCGGGGTCACCAGCGGGATCGCGGCGCCGGCCTACGCTGGCATCCCGGTGACCCATCGCGCCACCGCGTCGGCGGTGGCCTTCGTCACCGGTCATACCAAAAGCAGCGACGGCGAGCCGGACTGGGCGGCGGTCGCGCGCATAGAAACCCTGGTGCTATACATGGGCATGCACCGCTTAGAGCGCAACTGCGCCCAGTTGGTCGCCCATGGCCGCTCGGCCGAGACGCCGGCCGCCATCATCCAGTGGGGCACCCATGCGCGGCAGCGAGTGGTGGTGGGCACCCTGGCGACGCTGCCGGGCCTAGCCGCGGCGGCCGGCATCGGCGCCCCGGCGATCACTGTGGTGGGCGATGTGGTGAGCTGGCGAGAGCGCATTGCCTGGGCCGATGATCCCATCACCCGGCCCTTGGGCGGACGCCGCATCCTGGTGACCAGGGCCGCCCATCAGGCCTCGCCCCTGGGCGACGCCCTGGCCGCCCTGGGGGCCGAGACCGTGCACCTGCCCTTGCAGCGCACCGTTCTGGTCCCTCCCGCTGAATTGGCGGCGCAGCTTGAGCTGCACCATGCCTGGCTGGCCTTCACCTCCGCCAATGCAGTCGCGGCGGTCTGGGCCGCCCTGCGTCACCGCGGTCAGGACGCGCGTGCCCTGGCGACCTGCCGCCTGGCGGCGGTCGGCAGCGCCACGGCCACTGCCCTGGCCGAGCATGGCCTGGTGCCCGAGGTGGTCGGCCCGCAGGATGGCGCGGCCCTGGCCGAGGCCCTGCTACGTAGCGCTGCGCCCAGCACCGTATTGCTGCCCCAGGCAGACAACGCCCGCCCCGAACTGGCCCGCCGCTTGTCGGCCGCCCACTGGACGGTCACGCCGCTGATCGCCTACCGTATGGAGGGCCTGCCGGTCGATCCCCAGATCTTCGACGTGCCCCTGGATGCCATCGCTCTGGGCAGTGCTGCCACCGTCCAGCGGTTGGTGGCCGCGGTCGGTCTGCCGCGCCTGCGCGCCTTGACGGCCGCGGGCTGCCGCCTGGCGGCGATCGGGCCGCGCACCGCTGAGGCCGCCGTGGCCGCCGGCCTGCCCGCGCCACTGGTGGCCCGGGATGCCGATGTGGCCTCCCTGGCCGGGGTCCTGGCGGACGCTTTCCGTCGGGCATGACCAGCGGTTTGGGGGTATACTGGCGGGATGCCAAATGGTCCCACCATCCGAAGCGCGCCGGGCTCGATCTTTGCCCGTGGCTCGGTGCATGCGGCGGCCAGCCGGCATTTGCAGGAACAGGACGTCCAGCAGGCCCTGGAGCGCATCCCCTCGCTGCCCACCGTGGTGACCGAGATCTTGCGCTTGGCGCGCAATGAGCACAGCACCGTCGGTCAGCTGGAAAAGCACTTGCGTGAGGACATGGCCCTGGCCGGTCGTCTACTCAAGCTGGTCAATAGCAGCTTCTATGCCCTGCCCACCCGGGTCAGCAATCTCAGCCAGGCGGTGAACCTGGTCGGCTTCAGCAGCCTCAAAAGCCTGGCCCTGGCCAGCGCGGCCACGGGTTTACTGAGCCTGGATGTGTCCGCCTATGGCTTCGCGCCGGCCGGCCTGTGGAAGCATTCCCTGGCCACTGCGGTGATTGGACGTCGCGCCGCCCGCCTGACCGGCCTGGGCAGCGAGGAAGCTGAAGAGATCTTCGTCGCCTGCCTGCTGCGCGATGTGGGCATGGCGGTGCTGGGCCCCTTGATGGCGCGCGAACGCCTGGTGCTGGTCCCCGGCGAGGACCTGATCACGCAAGAGCGCCGGGTCACCGGCTATGACCACTGCACCGTCGCCGCCATCGTCGCCACGCGCTGGAACCTGCCGAAGGACCTGGGCTGGATCCTGGCCCACCATCACGGCGATCTCACCCATGAGGACCCGGCCATGGTCCGCCGGGTGGCCCTGGTGCGGCTCGCCGAACGAGCCGCCAATCGTTCGCTGGTGGCCCTGGTCGAGCACCACCCCTTCGCCAATGATGTGACGCCAGCCCTGCTGACCATCGCCGGTCTGTCGGCCGAAACCTTCGCCGCGCTGATCGCCGAAGTGCCCACCCTGATCACCCAGGCCGCCGAAGCGTCATGACGCCCGATCGCCTAGCGCTGCTCACCGAGCTGCTGTTCGGCGCCACCACCGGTGTGGACCTGCTGGAGCGCCTGGGGACAGCGTTGGGGCCGGGTACCGCCCTGCGCCTGCGGGACCCGGCCACCGAACTGGCCTATGCGGTCTTCGGCGAGGCCCCCGAGGAACTGATCACCGCCGCGCTGGCCACGCCCCATCAGCACGCCTGCCGTTTCGAGGGCCTGGTGGTGGCGGTGCTGACTTCGGCCCATGACGAGGCTCCCGCCATTGCCGCCCTGCTTGGCCCGGCGCTGGTGAACCTGCAGAGCCACGAGGCCGCCCTGGGCCGGCTGGCCCTGGCCGAGGAGAAAAACCGCCTGCTCACTGAAGCCGGTAACCTGCTCAAGGAGTTCGATCCCGAAGCCCTGCTGGTGAAAACTCTGCAGACCGCCTTGACGGCAGTCGGCGCTGAGTTGGGCGCTCTGCTGGAAGCCGACAGCCAGGGCCAGCTGCAATTGCGGACCTCCTGGGGCCTGTCTGCCGAAACCCTGGCTGCGTTGCGCCATGCCGATGGTCGTCCGTTGGCGATGATCGCCCTGCACCAGTCCAACCCGATGGTCTGGGACCGCGCCCGCCTGGAAGCCGAAGCCGATCCCGAACTGCTGGCGCGCTTCAATCTGGAGAACCTGCTGGTCATGCCCCTGAGCAGCGGCGAGCGCCACTTGGGCGTCTGCTTGCTGGTGAATGCACCCCGGGCCTTCGATGAACGCGAAGTGGCCTTGGCCGAGGTGCTGTGCCGCCTGGCCGCCATCGCCTTGAACAATGCCCGCATGGTCGCCACCACGCTGGAGCGCGAGCGACTGAAAAGCGCCATGGACCTGGCCCAGCAGGTGCAGCAGCGCATGTATCCCGCGCATGGCATCACCTGCGGCCGTTTCCAGGTGACCGGCCGCAGCGTGCCCTGCGATGAGACCGGTGGCGACTACTATCAGTTTCTCGAACTGGCCGGGGCCCTTCATGTGATCATCGGTGATGTCTCGGGTCATGGCTTGGGCGCGGCCCTCTACACCACCATGGCCCATGCGGGTCTGCTGCAGGCCCTGCGCCAAGGCCATGATCCTTCCAGCGCCTTCGCGCTGTTGACCATTGGCTTAACGGAAAGCTCGCTGGACGGCGGCTTCATGACCGCCTTCGGCCTGCGCCTGGATCCTGCCGACGGTTCCATGGTCTGGACCAATGCCGGCCACAATCCACCGCTGCTGGTGCGCCGCGATGGCACCATCGAGCCGCTCGAAACCCAGGGCTTTCCCCTCGGCCTGTTCGGCGACAGCACCTACGATCCGCAGCGCGCCCAGCTGCGGCCCGGTGACCGCCTGGTGCTGTACACCGACGGGGTCATGGACGTGTACGATGGCAGCGACAATTTCGGTGACGAGCGCTTCGCCGCCGCCGTGCTCGCCCGGGCCGCCCTACCACCTGAGGGGCTGATCGACGGCCTGATCGAGGAACTGCGCGCCTTCGCCAAGGGCCGGGCCTTCCCCGATGACGTCACCCTGATGATACTGCAAGGTTGACGCCGTCGCCCGCAACTGCCGCGCACCTTCCTGCAATTCCGCCACCCGCCGCCGCAATTCGCGTTCGACATAGGTCGCCAAAGGTTCGCGCATCGGACCGGTCTCCACCGGACGTACCCGCGCCGCCGCCACCACCCCATCGATCAGCTCCTCGACCCCCGGCACCTCGCGCCACGCCAGCAAAATATCCCACATCATCTCACTTGAGATCAGGCCTTCATCGCGGGCGGCAGTGACTTTGGAGGACCAGGACATTAGACGGCCGTCGCGGTGTCGCGGGGTCGATGCTGGAATGCTCGAATGCTCGAATGCTCGAATGCTCGAATGCTCAGCAGTACGAGACTCCGACCCCGCGACCCCGCGACCCCGCGACTGTCGTAGGGTCGGGAGGTCGCGGGGTCGGACGACATGGAACACCTGGGAACGGCTAGCGTGAAGTGGGACAGCATGCGAGAGACATACCTAGATACTGGCCGACGGTTGTCGACTAGCGACACGGCGACCCGCGACCGTCGCGGAGTCGCGGAGTCGCGGAGTCGCGGAGTCGCGTACTACTGCGTAATTCGAGCATTCGAGCATTCGAGCATTCAAGCATTGACCCCGCGACCCCGCGACCCCGCGACTGTGGCCTCAAAGACTCGACGTCGCCCGCCGAATCAGCGCCGTCCCATGCTGATCGCCCAGTTCTTCTTTAATAGTGGCTGCGTGTTCCAAAGCGGCGCGGGCTTCGTCAGTACGATCCAAAACGGCGAGGGCGTTGCCCCGGCCGACCAGGGCCTGAGCCAGGCCACGGCGGTCGTGGGCTTCCTCGTACCACTGGATCGCCTCATCATAGAGGTCCAAGGCGGCGACGGTCTCTCCCAGTTGATGGCGGGCCGAACCCAGCTGCCGGCGGGTGCGCGCAGTGGCGTCTCCTGAGGCGGGCTCAGCCAGGCTCTTCTGCCACGCCTCTGCAGCGCTGCGCAGGTCGGTGCGACGCTGGTGGATCAGGCCCAGGTTGTACCAGCGCAGAGCCAGGTTGCCGCCCCCTCGGGCCGCGGCGGTGACGGCGGCACGTTCGTGGTGGTCGGCGGCCTCGTCCCAGTGCTCCGCTTCCACTGCCAAATGGCCAAGATCGTCCAGGACATGCAGCAGCACGGCCTGGTCGTCAGCCTCTTCGGCATCGGCGACGGCTTGGATCAGTTCGGTGCGGGCCGCGCCGCGATCACCCCCCCGCGCCAGCAGTCCGGCCAGGTCCAGCCGGGCACGAGCCAGCTCGGCCACGGTGTCCGCCGCCGCCAGGGCCGCAACCAGGCGGCGCTGGACCGCCAGCTCTCCTGCCACGTCACCCGCCGTGCGTCGCAATTCTGCTAAGGTTTCAAGACTGCGCACCGCCATGCCGTGGTTGCCAAGTTCCTCGGCCAGGGTCGCGGCTTCGTCCAGGGCGGTGATGGCGGCAACCCGGTCGCCGGCGTCCAGGTGGATGCAGGCGAGGTTGTGCAGGGCCTGCACGGCGCCGGCCTTTTCGCCGGTCTGGCGGCACAGGTCCAGGCAGCGACGCAGCAGGTCCAGGGCCGCCGGACGATTTCCCCGGCGATCGGCGAGCGCGCCCAGGTTGCCCAGGCTTTGGGCCTGCAGGCCACGGTCACCGCGCATCTCATGGACGGCAAGGGCCTGACGTTGCAGTTTCTCAGCGCCCTGCAGATCACCAATCGACAGGCGGAAATCCGCCTGTCGCACCATGACTTTGGCGGCCCCGCGTAGATTACCCAAGCCCTGCCGGGCGGTGACGGCGGCAGTAAAGGCCGCTTCTGCCGCGGCGGCATTGCCCAGGGCCGCCTGGGCCAGCGCCAGCTGCTCGTGCAGATGGGCCAACTCGGCGTGCTTGTCAAAACGCTCCAAGAGGGGCTGGGCCTCACCCAGGCGCGCCACCGCGCCAGCGTGGTCGCCCCGGTCCAGCAGCACATTACCCAGCACCAACAGGGTGCGGGCAATGTGGGTGGTATCGCCGCCATCACGATTGATCTCAAGCGCGCGCTCAAGATAGGACACGGCTTGGTCGTGCCGGTTCAGCTCCTTCAAGGCGATACCCGCCAGCAGCCCCGCGTAGGCCGCCAGCTGCCGCTCCTCCAGATCGCGATAGATGCGCAGGGCCTCTTCATAGACCGGCACCGCCTCGGCGTGCGTGCCGCAACGTTGGTGCAGTTTGCCCAATTCGACGAGGCAGTCGGCCTTGCGCTTGGACTGCAAGGCCAGACCGAAACTGTCGGCCGCCGTGCGCAAATGCGCCAAGGCATTGGCTACCGCCGCCCCGACCGCGCCCTCCATGATCAGGTGGGCCAGACGATAGGATTCCATCGCGCGGGTAGTGTGCTCCTGGCTCATCGGTCGTCCTCTGGTTGCCAGCATGCGCCCGCAGGCCCCGGATGCCAGGGTCGGTTCAGCCGTCCGTCACCACGTGTCTCCCCGCGCTGCGTAGCCACGCGCATGTATCACACATCAGTGTCACCC
>JBBQTJ010000038.1:0-16582 GCA_038213315.1 Planctomycetota bacterium | reverse complement strand
CTTCACCTTCACGCTGTCGGACAATATGGTATTACCCCTGAACGGTATTGGGAGCGGTGGCGGCGGATTTTGGCCGCAAAGGGGCGTCCTTCGCCTTTCCCTAGGCGTGGCGCCATCAAACGTAGATCGTTTTTATGCATTCACCTGTTTGGGAGGGGTAGCCCCGAACCTAACTCTGACCAACATGGCCGTAACCGCCGCGGGAGGCACGACCGCTCTCGATTTTGGAACCCTATCGGGCATAGAGGTCATCAATAATGGAAGCGACAAACGGCCATTCGTCACGTTGGTCAGCATCAGGATCGCTGAAACCGGTTCGGGCCTGAACATAACAACAGACGCCGGTCGTTTTCAGCAACCCGCCGGCGTCGGCTGCATCCAGATTGAATCTTCCAGTTCGAATAGGGTGGAATGGATCACCTACACGAATACGCTGTCTGCGTCATTTGCCTCGAGTGCAGGAATCGAACGTTTCGTCCTCCATCGGGATGGGTTTCCATTTACTACGACCCCGGTGGCAACGTCGCGGGGTGCGCAGCGAACCATATTTGCCGGGATTCTTCCTGCCGCCAGCGCCCTGATGACCGATACTGATCGCCAATTCCTTGCCGGCAGCAACGTCCTTCCCGTGCAGGGAACTGGCCCCTTTATCCCCTTCGCGCGCCTGGCAGCCGCCGGCGATGTCGTCACCCTGGCAGCCAAACCGACGATCACGACACCTCCGCTGGCGGCGCAATTGGTCGTCCGTTTTGCCGCCACTGATGGCTACCCGTATGCTCCGTTTCCATCTGGCCCAGCGTACGATGTCATCAATGAGTGGTTCTCCTTCACCACCGCCGTCCCCGACACTCTGGTCACCACGAACGCAGAACTTCTTGCCTGGCCTTGCTGGTCGGGCAAGGATCTCTCCCCACTTTTAGCGTCGCAGACCATCCATGGTCTCATGCCGGTCATCGACTACTGGTGTCCCGGCATGAACCGGGCAAACATTGCCCAAGTGCCGTTCGTATTGGGCGCCCAGCGAGGGGCTGATGCCTTCGCCCTGCCGGCAGGTGCGGTGGCCAATGCCCGCTTCGCGGACCTGTCGAGCGGCCGGCTCCTGACCGATAGTTCGACGCCCTCGCTGAATCTGAGATCGCTCGACGGCATCCGCTCTGCTCCAGCGGTCCCACAAGGCGACATCCCCGCCACCGGCGGCTTGGGCCTGTACCTGAACTTCTCGTACGATCCGACTGTCAGCGGCCAAGTATCGCTGGTTGACGTAGACGGTGAGGTGATGGCTGTGCGCGGCCTGACCCAGGGCCCCGGCAAGGAAAGCAGCCTGCATGCGGATTTCTCGGCCGCGGGTTTCCACTGGACCCGGTTGGTTGGTCGGGGGCTGCTGGGCTCGACGATGCGGCAACACCTGCTGATCAGTCCGCCAGCAGCCCAGACCACGTACCTGCCCGCCATACCCATCCGGGTCGGCCCCGTGGCCACTCTGCGCGATGCCATGACGACCACGCATAATGCCAGCCTGCTCTCGGACACCTGCGATTGGTTGCGGCTGGACAAGGGGCATCCAGACCTGGGCTTGGCGACCGGCAACACCTTCAATCTTGGCCACACCCCGGCAGTCATGATCGCAGATCCCAACGGCAGCGGTGCCATCGAGATTCTCGGGCTGGTCCGCAATGAGTTCCGGACGTACCACATTAATGGTACCGGCCAGGAGTTCCCCAATCGTGACGCCAATAAAGTCACCGCCCCGCCCTGGCTGCGTGGCCTCTATGGTACCACCATCGGCAACTGGACGGTCAGTGCCGACGACGGCCCCATCGTCATCGGCTGGTTCCCACGCTATCCCAGCGCGCTGCCGCAGTCGGGAGCTGGGCAGTTCGAGAAGCAGCAGCTCACCAGCCGCTGGTATGGCTGGGCGGGCTTCCCGATGCGCCTGTTTGGGCAGCAGATGAAGCGCGGCGCCGCGACTGAGGAACTGGCGGAATTCGTCTTGGTGGACTCGGGCAGCGTCTTTGATTTCGAGACCCGGGCCCTGGCCAGCGGTTTCGACTGGAGCGCGGCCGGCGCCACGACGCTGAGTCCCGGCACCCGAAAGACCAGTGCGCCGTTCCTCGGTGCGCAGTTCGCCAACCAGACGGTGGATGGCTGTGAATTGCGGCTGTGGTGGCGGTATCGCCAGACGGCCACCACCCTAAACGTGGCCGCCGACCACGGGAACCGCACGCCGACCATTACCAGCGTCAAGCTGCGTGGCCGGGCCGTGGCTGGCGTCATCGCCCAGGAGACGCGGTGATGCCCCGTCCTGCGCTTGGCAGATCCGGCTTCACGCTGATGGAGATCCTGATCTCACTCTTGATCTTCTCGGTGGTGGGCACGGCCATGATCACGGTGCTGACGTTGGCCACCAATGTCTATCGCGGTGGGGAGTTTCAGCGGGCTGCCACCGATATTGCCACCTCTGCCATCAGCGCGCTTGACGAAGATCTCAGCCTGCGCACCAGCTTGGCCGATCAGGGATTCCTGCGCGTGGCCGTGGCCGATCCTACGGCCGGTCCTGGCGCCGATCCCTCTGGCAATGTCATCCTCGCCTTCAGCGCCAGGACCAGGACCTCTGATCTCCTTCAGGCAGCCGATGCGAACGCGACAACCACCATGCAATTGGATGCGTCCACCCGCGTCGGAAGCACCCGACAAATCGTGATCTGGTGGGTTCGCCGCGATCCTAATCCGCCACAGCGGTATACGCTGCGGCGTTTGGCGATTGATGATAGCCAAAACTTTACCACCACCCTCAGCAACCTGTTTCAGGTCGAAGTGGTCAGCTGGTCGAACGCCTCGGTCGGTGTCACCTTGATGAGCAACATTCAGCAGGCCCACAACGGTCTGGCGGGCGATTGGATCGCCAGGCACATTGCGGCGATGTGGGAGGCAGACTTCCAATCCATCACCCTGACTGCCGACGTGTCGCTGCGCAATGGCAGCACCACCACACTGACCACCACGCTGGTCGGCGAAGAAATCACCGCCGGATGCCTCCAGTTTGGTGCCGCAGTGTCCACCACGCAGACGCCGCGCCTACGCGACCTCGCCGCGTCACCTGAGTGGTGGATGGCGGGAGAGCAAAATGCCTTGCTGCCTTCTGCCTATGACGGAATCCTGCTGCCCGATGTCGGCCAACAACTGCTGTTGGGACCGGGTCCAGTCAATCAGCCCATCCTTCTCAATGTCGCGCTTGTCCCCTCAGCGCTTAACGTGCGGCTCATCCTGAACGGCAATCATCGCTATGCCCCCAGTGGTCGTCTGGCACGCGCCTTGACGACTACTGACACCACCCTGCAAATACGTGGTATAGCCGCATCGGCTTCGCCAAGTTGGCTGCGCATTGACGATGAATGGCTCAGCGCGGTACCGCAGCCGGACGGCAGCTATACCGTTGTCCGCGGCATGCAGTTATCGGCCCCGCAAAGCCATTCGGCCGGAACTCCTATCCTTACTGGCCAGACCTATACCATTGTCCGTCCGCTGGACTGACCGCCCCCTTGCCCGTCGCCGCTGCCCCGCAGCCTGACCGGCACCATGACTGCCATCACCTCCACCACCTTCGGCGGCTTTGCTGCCGTCGAATTGTCCACCCCTGCCTTGAAGCTGATCGCGGTGCATGGCACCGGGCCGCGCTTGGCGTGGCTGTCGTTGCCGACGGGTGACAATCTGTTGCTGTGGGATGGGGCCAAGCCGGCGACTTACGCCCGGACCATGCCGGACAAGTCCTGGACCCTGCGGGGCGGGCATCGGGTGTGGACGGCGCGGGGGGCGGCCGATGAAAGTGAAGAGACCTATCAGAACGACGATGCTCCGGGCACCTGCCAGACCCGGGCGGATGGTTTTACGGTGATGGGGGCGGTGGACCCGGTGACACGCACCCGGCGCGGGATCGCCGTCACGGTGCTGGCGGCAGATCGCCTGCAGGTGGACAACATTCTGGTGAACGAGGGCGACATGCTCTACGGCTGCGGGATGTGGGCTTTGACCTGCACCGTGCCCAATCCATCCACGCGCTACGTCATTCCCTTGGGCGATGGCTCGTCGTGGGACACCACCACTATCACGGTGTTCCGCACCTGGGCCGGACACGGCACTGGCAGCTTCCGCGAAGAGCAGTTCGAGCTGACCGATGACGCCTACGTCCTGACCCCCCGGGGCCGCGAAACCAAGCGCATGATCAAGGCCCCGCACGGGATGATCGCCATGGTCGACGCCCAGCGCGGCTGCACCTTCTCGATCAGCGCCCCGTGGGAGGCCGGTCAGACCTATCCCGGTGACGCCAATCTCGCGATGTATGTCGGCCCGGACAACTTCATGGTCGAGATGGAGACCATGGGCCCGATGGTCGTCCTGAAACCCGGCCAGCAGGTCGTGCACCGGCAGCTCTGGCGCTTGCAGAATTCGGTGGCGGCGCTGACGGGGGGGGTCAGAAACGGGCTATAGTGGTTGGGGTATGGGGTATGGTAAAGGCCAACAGCACAGCAAACCCCGGTCGGTGACGACCGGGGTTTGCTGTTTGTCTTAACCATGACTCATAACCCATCAACCATAGCTGAGCATGCTGTCTGTCTTCACCATATCCTATAACCCATGCACCATAGCCCGCTCCCAGCTACTCACTTCCGCAGCTTGGCGAGCAGGCGCAGAATCTCGACGTACAGCCACACCAGGGTGACCATCAGGCCGAAGGCGCCGAACCATTCCATGCTTTTGGGGGCGCGGCGCTGGGCGCCTCCTTCGATCACGGCGAAGTCGATGACTAGATTGAACGCGGCCAGGCCGACGCAGAAGATGCTGAAGACGATACCGATGGGGCCGCTGCCGTACAAGGTCTGGGCGATGCTGCTCATGCCGAACATGCTGAGCAACAGGACCACGCCGGTGCCGATCATCAGTCCGACGGTGGCCAGGATGATGCCCTTGGTCAGGGCCGGGGTCGCGCGGATGATCTTGGCCTGATACAGGAAGAGCATGCCGAAGAGGGTCGCGGCGGTGTAGCAGGCGGCGAGGATCGGCAGGCCGGGGTACTTGGCGTGCATGATCATGGTCAGGCCGCCGATGAAGAGGCCTTGCAGCGCGGCATAGGCGAAGGCCCACACCATCATCAACCGAGGCACGAACATGGCGAGCAGCGCGACCACCAGCCCGCCGATGGCCCCGCCAATGGTCCAGGGCATGGCCGCCTGATTGATGAGCCCGCCATTCCAGAAGGTGGACCACATCCAGCCCAGGGTCAGGCCGAGGATGGCGAACAGCGTCAGCGTCTTGCCGATGGTGCCCTGCACGGTCATGACCGTCGAGCGGTCGCCTTCCTTGGCGAGCTGATCCCAGCGATTTTCGTTCAAGATGGGATTGGACATGGTGGCTCCGGGGACGTGGCGTTGGTGGCGGGATTGTAGAGATACCGGCGGCGGGCAAGGGGCGATCAGGGAGTGGGCAGAGTGGACGGAATGGTGGTGGTCCCGGGCTCGCCGGCGTGTCGCTGGCTTGGGGGGAGATGAAATTCTCGAGCCGGCGGGACGCCGGCGATCCCGGGGGGGGATGACAGCAACTGGCCGGCGGGACGCCGGCGATCCCGGGAGCGCCGGCGTCTCGCCGGCTCGGGGGATTCTGGTGAGTCCGGGAGCGCCGGCGTCTCGCCGGCTCGGGGAATTCTGGCGAGCCCGGGAGCGCCGGCGTCTCGCCGGCTCGGATTTGCATGAATCACCACCACTAGCCAGTGACTCTGGGCTCCTACCCGCGCTTGGCGGTGGTGCGGCGACGTCGTTCGTCTTCACGCCAACGGGCCACGGCGGCGTGATCGCCGCTCATCAACTCTTCAGGTGGTTGCAGGCCGCGAAACTCGCGCGGCCTAGTCCAGCTGGGATGGTCGAAGCCGCCCTCTGCATTGGCGAAGGAGTCTTCGACGGCGCTGTCGGCATTGCCTAGGGCGTCGGGCAGCAGGCGCGTCACGGCGTCGATCAGCACCAGGGCTGGCAGCTCGCCGCCGGATAGCACGTAGTCGCCGATGCTGAAGGGCTCTGGATGGTACAGGTCATCGATGCGCTGATCGATGCCTTCATAGTGTCCGCACAGCAGGATCAGGTGCTGCTCGGTGGCCAGCTCTGCGGCCCAGGCCTGATCCAGGGGACGGCCCTGAGGACTGGTGGTGAGCAGACGGGGGCACGCGCTAGTGGTCAGGCACCAATCGATGGCGCCGGCCAGGGGCGGCGCCATCAGCACCATGCCGGGTCCGCCGCCGAAGGGGCGATCATCGACCCGGCGATGTCGACCGCCGGCCCAGCGCCGCGGGTCGACCAGGTCGACGTGCAGCAGACCGCGCCGCCGCGCCCGACCGACGATGGAACTGTCCAGGTAACCGGACAGGGCCTCGGGAAAAAGGGTGATGATGTGGACGTGCACTAGCGTTTCGAGTTTCGAGTTGCGAGTTGCGAGGCCGAAACATCCTCAAACGACCACCTTTTGAAGACGACGTGCCGACACTCGAAACTCGACACTCGACACTCGACACTCATGCCAGCACCCTCCGCCAGCGATCGATCCAGGTCCGCGCCACGTCGCCGATCTGATCCTCGACCAGATTGCCACGGGCACATTCAAAGCCCTGGCGCATTTCCTTGATCTGGCCGCGGGTGCGGTGATAGCGGGCGGCCAGATCGGCGTCGAGCTCACCATCCAGGTAGGAATCCGCCAGCTGCTTGAGGTCTTCGTCGCGCCAGGGACGGCCGGGGGCGGTGCCACCGGACATGCGCGGGCGATCCTTGGAGGTGGGCTTGGGCAGGCCGCCCGCGGTGGCGGCTGGCGTGGGCACGCTGCCGGTGCCTTCCATGCCGATGGCCACGACCTGGGCGAGGTTCACCAGCACGCCGCCCTGGGCGGTGGCCAGCTGCAGCCAACCATTGCCGCACATCAGGACGTGGCCTTCGAGGCGGACGCCGCCCACCAGGTGAAGATCGATCTCGCGGCCGGCGCCAAGCAGAGCCAGTGGGTCAGTCATCGCGGCAGCTTGCGTCCACACCTGCACGGGCAAGGGTTGACACGGTCGCGAAGCCTCCCATGGTCCACTTATTCGCAGTGTACGTGTCCGTCAGGGAAACGTCGCGGCGTTGCGTGGTGGTGGTCGTCCGCCCACGCTGTCCAACTCCGACAACCCGGACTTCCTGGCCCCACAGACGGGCGGACTGTTCCCGCACTCCTGCACTCCCTAGGCGCATGCCGGTTCCAACCTTGGCCGTGATCGACGGCCACTATTTCGCTTACCGCTATTTCTTCGGCATGCCGCCCTTGACCGGGCCGGGCGGACGGCCCACCGGCGTCCTCTTCGCCTTCGCGAAATTGTTCAAGAGCCTGCGCGACGATCCCGACATCAGCCATTGGACCTTGGTGCTGGATGCCCATGCGCCCAGCTTTCGCCACGTCGAGTATCCTGAGTACAAAGCCCATCGCGATCCCATGCCAGAGCCCCTGCATGAGCAGGTCGAGCAGTTGCCAGCCCTGGCCATCGCCTGCGGGGTGCCGCTGATCAGGGTCGCGGGCTATGAGGCCGATGACGTGCTCTACACCTTTGGCCGGCAGGCTGGGGCATCCGGCCTGGACGTGCGCCTGCTGACCCGCGACAAGGATGTGGACCAGGTCTTGTCCGACCACGTCCGCACCTGGGATCCGGGCAAGCGGGAGCTGCGCGGTCCGGCCGAGCTGATGACCGAAAAGGGCATCAGGCCGGATCAGGTGGTGGACTACCTGTGCATGGTGGGCGACGCCTCCGACAATGTGCCCGGCATCGATGGGGTCGGCCCCAAGAACGCAGCTAAGTTGCTCGCTGAGTATGGCTCGCTTACGGCCGTGCTGGCGGCCGTCGATCGGCTGAAGGGCAAACAGGCCGAGAAGGTCCGGGCCTTCATCCCCGTAGAGCCCCTGACCCGCCGCTTGATCAGCTTGGTCGAGGTCCCCGATCTGCCGCCGCTGCCGACCCTGGCCATCGATCGCGGTTTCGCCATCGATGGCGATCATCTGGTTGCCCTGGGCTTCAACCGCGCCGCCTTCGTCCCGGTGCCGGTGAAGCTGGCAACGCCACCGTCGCCCCCCTATCGCATCCTCGGCAGCGGTGACCTGCCGGCCCTGGCCGCGAGCCTGCGCGCCGCCAAGCGCTTTGCCGTCGATACCGAGACCACTGGCCTGGATCCTGTGGCCGATGACCTGGTCGGCATCAGCTTGGCCTGGGGAGAGGCTGATGGGTTTGGCGCAGTGTATCTGCCGGTGCGCGGCCTGGACCACGACCTGATCCCCGTGGCGATGCTGGTCGAACACCTGGGACCGGTGCTGGCGGATGTCACCATCGGCAAGGTCGGGCAGAACTCCAAGTTCGACGCCCGCATATTGACCCGGGCCGGTCTGCCGGTGGGCGGCTACGACGGCGACACCATGCTGGCGAGCTGGCTGCTTGAACCGGCCCGCGAGGGGCATGGCCTGGATCTGCTCACCCGCACCTTCCTGGGCGAAGAAAAAATCCGCACCGGACAGGTGGTGGATCTGGCCGCCGGACAGACCATGGCCCAGGTGGCGGTGGCGACCGTCGCCACCTATGCCTGTGAGGATGCCCAGTGCACCTGGCGTCTGGCCCAGATCCTTGAAGGCAAGCTGGCCGCTGAAGGCCTGCTGCGCGTGTATCGCGATCAAGAGGTGCCCATCGCCGGCGTGCTGGCCGCGCTGGAGCAGGCCGGCATCGCCGTCGATCCCGCGGTACTGGTCGCCAGTCAACGCCACCTTGAAAGCTACCTCACCCAGGTCCAAGCAGACATCCGCCGCCTGGCCGGGCCAGACTTCAATCCCAACAGTCCCAAGCAGATCGCCGAACTGCTGTTCACCAAACTCAAGCTGCCGGTGATCAGCGAGACCAAGAGCGGCCCCTCGACCGACGCCAGCGTGCTTGAGGCCCTGCGCCATCATCACGAGCTGCCCGACCTGCTTTTGCAGCACCGCTCGCTGAGCAAGCTGATCGGCACGTATCTGGCGCGCCTGCCTGAGCACATCAGCCGCGTCGACGGCCGCATCCACAGCAACTTCAAGCAGACCGGCACCGAAACCGGCCGCCTGTCCAGCGATCAGCCCAACCTGCAGAACATTCCCAAGAAGAGCGACCTGGGCCGCGAGATCCGCGCGGCCTTCGTCGCCGCTCCGGGCTGCGTGCTGGTGGCAGCGGACTACAGCCAGATCGAACTGCGCATCCTCGCTCACCTCTCGGGCGACGCGACCCTGCGCGCCGCCTTCGCCAACGATGCGGACATCCACCGCTTTGTCGCCGCGCAGGTCTATGGCATCGACGAGGCCAGCGTCACGCCCCGGCAGCGCAATGCCGCCAAGGCGGTGAACTTCGGCGTGATCTATGGCCAGACCGCCTTCGGCCTGAGCCAACAGCTGGGCATTGAACGCAGCGAGGCGCAGCGCTTCATCAACGACTACTTCGCCCGCTTCTTCCAGGTGAAGGGCTATGTCGCCCAGGTGGTCGAAGCGGCCACCGCCACCGGCTACGCCACCACCATGGCCGGCCGGCGCCGCGCCGTGCCGCAGCTGGCCTCGGGCAATCGCAATGAACGCCTGCACGGCGAACGCATCGCCCTGAACACCACCATCCAAGGCAGCGCCGCCGATCTCATCAAGCAGGCCATGCTGCGCGCCAGCCGCATGCTGCCGCCGGGTTGCCGCCTGATCCTTCAGATCCACGACGAACTGCTGGTCGAGGCCGACGTGGCCCACGCCGACGCAGCGGCCCAGGCCCTGACCACGGCGATGACCGGCGCGTGGACGTTGGACGTGCCACTGCTGGCCCAGGCCCGCAGTGGCCGCACCTGGCTGGAGGTCGGCTGATGCCACGCCCCTGGGATCGCCGAGTTGCACTCGGCATGCTGTCGATGCCGTCGTCTCTCTTTCTCACGCCCTGCCCCACTGCCGAGTGCAACTCGGCGATCCCAGGGAACAGCCTTCCGCTTCAAGGTCCCGTTTTGTGACCTTGAAGATCGCCATCTCATTGCCAGTTCCTCCTCTCCGCGGTGGCGAGCACATGCTCAGCCTCCGTGTCAAAGAGCGCCCCGCCCGCTATGCGGCCGCGGCGCGCCCACGCCCAAGGTAGCCCATGTCCCCAACGGACGCTTCTTCCCCCGCCGACAAACCCAAGCGCCCCCGTGGCCGCCCGCCTCGTCAGGCCAAACCGGCCAAGGATGAGACCCCGGTTGCCGCCGTGCCACCCGCGGCCGACATCGCCGACGACGCGCCCAGCGAGGCCGTCCGTCCTGGGCAGCCGCCCGCCGAAGCCGCGCTGATCGTCCCCGCCGGCAAGCGCGTGGTGGTCGGCATCACCGGTGAGCCCGGGGCCGGCAAGTCAGCCCTGTCGCGCCAGCTCAACAGCTTGGGCGGCGCCATCATCGATGTGGACAAGCTTGGCCACGAACTGCTGGAAGTCCCCGCCATGAAGGCCCGCCTGGTGGCAGCCTTCGGCAGCGACATCCTTTCGGCCGAAGGCTCGATCGATCGGCGCGTCTTGGCGACCAAGGCCTTCTCCTCGGGCGAGGCGACGGCGATGCTCAACAGCATTGTCCATCCCAAGCTCTCGGCCCGGGCCAAAGCTTTGGCTGCCACTGCAGGCCCCTTCGTGGTGCTGGATGCCGGCCTGCTGCATGAGCTGGGTCTGGGCGCCCTCTGCACCGCCACCATCTACGTCAAGGCCAGTCGCGAGGCGCGCGTCGCCCGCGTGGCCGAACGCGGCTGGGACGAAGCTGAACTGGCCCGGCGCGAAGCCGCCCTTGGCGAGGCCGATGCCCGCCGCAAACAGTGCCAGCTGGCCGTCGACAACAGCGGCGATCCGCAGCTGCTGGGCGGCTATGCCAAGACCATCCTGGCCCGGCAGCTGGGCGTCGATCTGGCTGCCCTGCGCAAGCAGCGCGACCAACGCGAGACCATCCCCGCACCCATCCCCGCGGCCGAGCGCGAGGACGACGCGGACGAGCCGGGGCGCGAAGACGCCAGCGACACCCCGGTCGCTCCGGTGCCAATGGCTCCGGCGCAACCGCAGCAGCAGCGTCACCAGCAACAGCCCCAGCAGCACCGTCAGCAGGGCGGACAGGGCAATCAGGGCGGACAGGGCAATCAAGGCAATCAAGGCGGACAACCGCCGCAGAACCAGGGCAACAACCAGCCGGCCGAGCGGCCCGCGATCAAGATCGACTTGAACAGCTATCTGAACCGCACGTTGCCTGACCTGCAGGAAGAAGCCGAGAAGCTTGACGTCCGGGATGTGAAGTGGCTGAAGAAGCACGACCTCATCTGCGAAATCCTGCGCCGCATCGGGGCCGGACGCATGGACGAGATCATCGTCGATGGCTGGATGGAGCTGCACAAGGATCAGCACGGCTACATCCGCTCGCAGCTGAGCGGCTATCTGCCGGTGAACACCGACACCTTCGTCACCGCCCAGCAACTGCGCCGCTATGGCCTGAAGCCGGGCATGCAGGTGACCGGCATCGCCCGCGCCCCCCGTGGGCAGGAAAAATGCCCGCAGCTCATCAGCATCAACACTGTGATGGGTGAACCCGAGGCGAAGCGCACGCCTTGCCAGGATTTCGAAAGCCTGACTCCGCTGCATGCTTTTGAGCGCCTGTTCATGGAGCTGCCCAACGATCCGACCGACGTCAGCCTGCGCATCATCGATCTGGTCTGCCCGATCGGCAAAGGCCAGCGCGGCCTGATCGTCGCTCAGCCGAAATGCGGCAAGACGGTCTACCTGCAAAAAATCGCCAAGGCCATCACCACCAACAACCCTGAGGTCGTCCTCATGGTGCTGCTGGTGGATGAACGCCCGGAAGAAGTCACCGACATGCAGCGCTCGGTGAAGGGCGAGGTCATCGCCTCGACCTTCGACCAGCCGGCCAGCCGCCACGTGCAGTGCGCCGAGGTCACCATTCAAAAGGCCAAACGCCTGGTCGAACGCGGCAAGGATGTGGTCATCCTGCTCGACTCGATCACCCGCTTGGCTCGCGCTTACAATACCGAGAGCCCCGGCTCAGGCCGCGTCATGTCCGGCGGCATCGAATCGGGCGCGCTGATCAAGCCGAAGCAGTTCTTCGGCGCCGCGCGCAAGATCGAGAACGGCGGCTCGCTGACCATCCTGGCCACCGCCCTGGTGGATACCGGCAGCCTAGCCGACACAGTTATTTTCGAGGAATTCAAGGGCACCGGCAACATGGAGCTGGTCCTCGACCGGCGCCTGGCCGACCGCCGCTGCTTCCCGGCGATCAACATCCCGGCGTCGGGCACGCGCAAGGACGATCTGCTCATCAAGTCGAAGGATGAGCTGGTCCGCGTCTGGGCCTTGCGCAAGTTCCTCGCCGATCGCAGCCCGCAGGACGGTGTCGAGTTCATCCGCAGCAAGCTGAAGAACTACAAGTCCAACGTGGAATTTTTGCTGTCCTTGGATCCAGAGAAAATCGGTTCGACGTTTTAAGGATGCGTGCAGTGGTCACGGCAATTGCGTGACCACTGCACGTGCGTTGGTGAGTTGGAGATTGCAATTTTTCTGGAGACCGGTGCAAAACCGGTGCGGTGATCAGTGCTTTGGCGTGGTCATTGCAGCTACGCAGACGAGCTGGAGCTCGCCCCGGGGAAGCCGGTCACTGCACGCGCGTAGGCGAGCTGTAGTTCGCTTATTCCGGCGACAGCAGGCTGACTTGGCCATCGCGGGCGATGCGGTATTCGCCGGCTTGGACGTGCAGGGCTTCGCCGTCGATCTGGAGGCTGGTCGGACGCAGCAGGCGCAGCAGGCTTTCCTGCGCGCGGCCCAGGCGGCGCGCGCGGCGTAGGCGGGTGAAGACCAGGCCGGCGGGTACGCCGATGGCCAGGACAAAGGCATCCAAATGGCCATCGGCAGCATCCAGGGTTGGCGACAAACGCACGCCGCCGCCATAGCTGGTGATGTTGGCCAGGACCAGGGATCCGGCCCAGGGAGGAATGGGGCGGCAGCCGGCGGCCAGCCACTGCCCGGGCACGGCCCCGGAAGGGCCGGCCGTGCCGGCTGCGATCATGCCATAATGGGCAAGATTCAGCAGACGATGGCGAAAGGCCCAGGGCTGGGCCAGGCGCGATTGATGGAAGCTGCGGGCGATGCGCGCATCGAAGCCGACGCTCAGGTAATTGAACCAGGTCCGCTCCAGGCCGGGGCCGACGATGCGCCAGCGGTCCACCGTCATGGTCCGCGCCGCTGCCAGGCGCTGCAGCAACGCGGGCAATCCGGCCTCGTCCGGTGCGTGGGCCGGCCAGCCAAGGTGCCGCGCCAGATCATTGCCGGTGCCCAACGGGATCACCCCGGCGCAAGGCGCCTTGGCCCGCCAGGCCGCCTCGGCCACGGCCGCGGCGGTGCCGTCGCCGCCACAGGCGACCGGGATCTGCCCGGCTGCCGTCATGGCGGCCACCAGCGGCAGCAGGTCCGCGCCGATGGCCACCACGGGCGAGGCTGGCTGCACCGCGGCCAAGCGCTCCATCAACCACGCGCCGCGCTGGCCTCCGCTGCTTGGATTGACGATGAAGGCGAGGCGGTTGGTCATCGCGGCTCAGGTTGGAAATAGTTGTAGAAATTGTGCCATTGCAGCGGGCGATGCCGCACCACGCATTCGAGCATGCGCGCCCAGGTGGCCGCTGCCGTGGTTACCGCGGCGGCCCGTCCGGCTCGAGACGAAGTGACGTACAGAGCCGGGCCAAGCAGCAGATCGTAACCCGCGCGGCCACGTCGCAGCATGAAGCAGGGAACCAGTGGCGCGCCACTGGCGACCGCGGCCTGGAAGGGCCCGGTGGGCATGCGCACCCGGTGACCGAGGAAGGGCACCTCGACCGCGGCCTGTCCGGGCATGACTCGATCAGCCAACATGCATACCACGCCGCCGGCCGCCAAGGCCTGCCCCACCGCCAGGCCCGCCGCGATGCCAGTGCGGGGATCGATGAGGTGGATGCCGCTGCGCAGGCGTCGGTCCATCTCACCCTGGGCGAAGGGCAGTTCGGCCTGGACCATCACCAGATGCACGGCGCGGGGGCGACCACCGACCATGGGCAGGCACCAGCTCGACAACTCCCAATTGCCAACATGGGCCGAGATGAGGATGACCCCGCCTGGTCCGTCCATGAGCTCGCGGAAGGCGGCGCCGCCAGCCACCTGCAAACGGTAGGCAGCAGGATGCGTAGGCAGCAGTACACGGTCGCAGAGGATGCGGGCGAAGCTGGTATTCTGCCGCCACAACAGCGGCAGGCGGAGGCTGGCCCCGCGCCGCTGACCAAGGGCACGCCAGTAGGCCGGCATGCCGAACTGGCCACGACCACCCACCAGCATGTAGGCCGGCGACAGGATCCGACACAGCAGCCAGGCACCCTGCGGCCCACAGTAGCGCAAAAGCTTGGCGCACAGGCCCAGCAGCCACTCCGGCATCGCCGTGCGGCCACGCCACGACGATGGTCCGGTCCGCGTCATGGGGGACACCCTAGACCGCCAGCGGCAATGGGCCAGAGGATCGCGTCATCGGATTCAACGGCGCCTTGATCCAGGTATTGCTCTCCAGATGCGCGGTTCCTTAATGCCGCACCCGCGCAAGGAACCACTATGCCCCGCCCCTTCCCGACCCGCCAGATCCACCTCGACTTCCACACCAGCATCCACATCGGCGATGTGGGCAAGAACTGGGATGCCGACGCTTTCGCGCAGACCATGCAGGCGGCCCACGTCACCTCGGTCACCGTGTTCGCAAAATGCCACCACGGCATGATGTACACCAACACCAAGCATGCGTCCCGGCACCCCGGCCTGAAGCCCGGTCTGGACCTCTGCGGCGAACAGGTCGAGGCCTTGCAGCGCGTCGGCATCCGTGCGCCGATCTACCTGTCGGTGCAGTGCGACGAGTTCGCCGCCAACACCCATCCGGAATGGATCTGCCGCAATCCCGACGGCACGCCGGTGGGACAGAAGCTGCTGCAAAAGCCCTTCCCGTTCTTCCAGTGGCAGATCCTGGACATGGCCAGCGACTATCAGGACTACCTGGCCGACCAGACCGCCGAAGTGCTGAAGACCTACAAGCCGGTCGACGGCCTGTTCTTCGACATGTGTTGGGACCAGCCCAGCGCCAGCCACGCGCGCATCCGCGCCATGGTCAAGGCGGGCTTCAATCCCGACAGCGAGGACGACCGCAATCGCTTCGCCCATGACCTGGCCCTGGGGTACATGAAGCGCTACCACGGCATGGTCCAGAACAGCGCCAAGGCCGCGACGGTGTACTTCAACAGCCGTCCCCTCGCCAACCTCGCGGAAGAGATCCCCTACCTCGCCCAGGTCGAGATCGAGGCCCTGCCCACCGGCGGCTGGGGCTATATGTATTTCCCAAAAAACGTGCGCTTTGCCCGCACCTTCGGCAAGCCCTACCTGGGCATGACGGCGCGCTTCCACAAGAGCTGGGGCGACTTCGGCGGCCTGAAGCCCTACGCCGCGCTCGAATACGAGACCGCGCAGATGCTGGCCCATGGCGCGCACTGTTCGATCGGCGACCAGTTGCATCCGCGGGGCACGTTGGACAAGGCCACCTACGAGTTGATCGGCAAGGCCTATGGCCGCGTGGCCGAACGGGAACCCTGGTGCCTGGGGGCGACGCCCGTCACCGACATCGGTCTTTTCCAAGTACCGGCGGCCGGCAATTCCCAGCAGGTGTCCGGCTCGGATGAGGGCGCGACCCGCGTGCTGACCCAGCTCAAGCAGCAGTTTGACGTGGTCACCACCACCACCGATCTCAAACCCTACCGCCTGCTGATCCTGCCCGATTGCATCCGTGTCGACGCGGCCCTGGCCAAGCGCCTGGACGCCTTCCTGGCCAAGGGCGGCAGCATCCTCGCCACCGGCACCAGCGGCCTGTCGCCGGACGGCAGCACATTGGAGTGGAAGACCCTGGGCCTGAAGCCCGAGGGCATGTCGCCTTATCAGTACACCTTCCTGCGCTTTGGTGACGGGCTGGAAGCCGGCGTGCCGGACAGCAACCACGTCCTGTACGAGCGCACCGTTCGCGCCCTGCCCACGGGCGGCAGCACAGGCCAGGGCCGCATCGTCGAGCCATACTTCGACCGCACCTGGGATCATTTCTCGTCCCACTGCCAGACCCCGGACGACAAGGTCAGCAAGTATCCCATCGCCACCCTGCGCAAGGCCGGCAAGGGCCAGATCGCCTGGATCAGCTTCGCTGCGTTCGCGGCGGTGGCCAACCATGGCAGCTGGCTCTATCGCCAGCTCATCGCCAATGTGCTGAAGGGCCTGTTGCCTGAGCCCGTGCTGCGCGTCTGCGCGCCGACCACCACCGAAGCGACGGTGATGCGTCAGGCCAAGGAAGGCCGCACCATCGTGCACCTGCTGCAGTACTGCCCCGAGCGCCGTACCAAGGAGCTTGACCTGGTCGAAGATATCGTGCCCCTGCACAATGTCGGCGTTGATCTGGCCCTGGCCAAGGCACCCAAGCAAGTCTACCTGGCACCC
>JBBQTJ010000037.1:0-16594 GCA_038213315.1 Planctomycetota bacterium | reverse complement strand
CGATCGCCTGCGTGACCAGGTCCAGGTCCTGTGCATCCACCCGGCCGTCGCCATTGCAGTCGGCGCCAGGGGTGGCGAGGTCGGGGCTGCGTTTGCCGAAATCTTGGCGCAGCAGCGTGAGGTCGGTGGCGTTCACGGTGTGGTTGCCGTCGACGTCGCCGAGCAGCTCGGTGACGGTGATCACCAGGGCATCGTGGGTCGGGGTGTGCAGGCCGTTGCTGGCGGTCAGCAGCAGGGTGTAGCGGCCCACGGCGCTGAAACTGACGGTGGTGGTGAGGGCCTGGGGGTTGGCGAAGGTGGTGTTTCCTGGCGGCGTGGGCGTGGGGTAGAGCGACCAGCGGGTGGTCAGGCCGTTGCCGGTGGCGGTCGCGGCCAACTGCGCCCCGGCGGTCCGGGCGACGGTCTGGTCCGGGCCGGCGGCGACGGTGGGGGGATTGGGTGAGCGCGGGCCGCCAAACTCGGGCGTGGCGTCGACCACGTCGAAGTTGCTGATGGCGCATACGTCGCTGCCGGCTTGGGTGGCGAGGTGCGCGAAGGCGGTGCTGGGCCAGCGGTCGTCTGGGCAGATCGAGATCGAGAAGAAGCTGCCGTTGTCGGCCACCAGGGCGCCATATTTCTTCAGGGCGACGGCGATGGCGCGTTCGGCGGCCGACCAGCTTGCCGGGATGGGGAAGGACGCCTTGAGGCGCAGGCGCTGGCCCATGGCCGGCATGTTCACGTCGGTGGTCGAGCCGGCCTGATGGCTGGCAGGATAGACATAGGCCCGGCGCGAGCGCTTGACCACGATGCGCAGGGCGTGCTCGATGACGCCGCGCTGCACCTCGTCATAGCGCACCAGGGCCGGGAACAGCGGCAGGCCGGCGGCATCGCCAGACGTCCAGCCCGCCGGGCGGGGGACATTGGTGGTCAGGGGGAACTTTGCGCCATTCGAAGCCTGCCAGGCCGGCGTGCCGGTGGTCAGCAGGGCCTGCCAAGTGTCCCATTCGGTGCCCTGGCCGGGCATGATGATGATGGAGTGGCGGTCTCCACCGTCGCCATTGAGGTCGCGCTGCCAGTCCTGATTGGACAGGCCGGGTTGCTCTGATGGCCAAGTCTCTACCGGCATGATGTCTGGGATCGGCCACGTGCCGATATGCGGTGGGGTATTGCCCGGACCCGCCGGCTTGAGGTCATCGGATTCGGCCGGGTAGTTGATGAAATCAATGTCGACCCTGGGCTGCCCATCGGGCACCAGCACGTAGTTCATCTCTTTGAAGACCACCAGGCGTTGGCGGTTGGTGTAATTATTCCCGCCCAGGCCGGTGCGTACGTCCTCGCTGATGTTGGCGATCATGGCGTCGGAATTGGCCGCCACCGGACGCGTGCTGATGTCTTCGTTCCAGGCGCTGTCCGTGGGCATGATCTGCATGGCGCCCACCACGGCATCGGCGGTGGCAGAGTTGAAGAGCACCGGCGCGGTCACCACCGGCAGGGGGCCGAGGATGCGGCCGGCATGGTTGATGCGCTCGGCGGATGAGAGGGTGGCGACCAGCAGCAGGCAGCAGATCAGGCGCATGGCGGCTCCGGGCGGGGGCGGGTCGGTAGGGCTGATGCTGCCGCCGGGGGTGGGCCGGGGTACTGGGCCTGGGGTGGTTTCTGGCGGTCTGTGCGTTGGGGTGGCGGCCATGCCTTCCTTGCAAACCCACCCCAGGCCCAAGCTGCGCCGGCCACGCCTGTCCACCCCGCCGCCGAACCATGCCCACCATCATCACTGTCAGCCAGCTACATCGCAATTACGGGGTGCAGACCGTACTCGACGACGTGTCGTTCGCCCTGGGCGAGCGGCACCGCGTGGGCGTGATCGGGCGCAACGGCGCCGGCAAGTCGACCCTGCTGCGCATCATCCTGGGCCAAGAGGACTATGACGCGGGCAGCGTGGCCATCGCGCCCAAAGCCCGGCTGGCGTATTTGCAGCAGCACGACGACTTCACTCAGGAGGAGTCCGTGCAGGCCTATCTGGAGCGAGTCACCGGGAAGCCCGGCTGGCGCTGCGCCGAAGTTGCCGCCCGCTTCCAGCTTGGCCCCGAGCGGGTCAGCCGGCCCCTGGGCAGCCTGTCGGGTGGTTTCCAGACCCGCGCCAAGCTCGCGGCGATGTTGCTGCAAGAGCCCGACTTCCTGGTCCTGGACGAGCCCACCAACTACCTGGATCTGCGCACCCAGTTCCTGCTTGAGGGCTTCCTTGCGGGTTTCCAAGGCGGCTGGCTGATCGTCAGCCACGACCGGGGCTTTTTGCAGCGTACCTGCACCCACACGCTTGAGCTGGAACGCGGCCGGGGCGAGATCTTCGACGGCACCGTGGATGCCTACTTCGTCTGGAAGCAGGCCCGCCTGCAGCAGGCCGAGCACTACAACGCCGGGGTCGAGGCGCGCCGCAAATCCCTTGAGGAATTCGTCGCCCGCAACCGCGCGCGGGCCAGCACCGCGGCGCGCGCCCAGTCGAAGATGAAGGAGCTGGAGAAACTTGAAACCATCGCCGTCGACGGCGAACTGGCTGCGGTGACCCTGGCCTTGCCCAGCGTCGAGACCCGCCAGGGCACCGCCCTGCGCATCAAGGACCTGACCATCGGCTATACCAACAAGCAGGTCGCCCATGGCATCGAAATGGAGTTCGAGCGCGGCGAGCACATCGCCGTGGTCGGCGACAACGGCCAAGGAAAGAGCACGCTGCTGAAGACCCTGGGCGGCGAACTGCCCAGCCTGTCCGGTGGCTTGCAGTGGGGCTATGGCATCAATATCGGCTGCTACGCCCAGCACGTGTATCAGGCCATCCCCGCGACCTACACCGTCTTGCAGTGGCTGCAGAAATGCGCCGACGGCAATTGGCCCAGCCAGAAGATTTTGGACATCGCCGGAGGTTTTCTGTTCCGCGGCGACGCGGTCGAGAAGAAGGTCGCGGTACTGTCCGGCGGTGAGCGCTCGCGCCTCTGCCTGGCCGGCCTGCTCCTCGGAAAGCATCAGGTGCTGATCCTCGACGAGCCCACCAACCATCTGGATGTCGAGACCGTCGGCGCCCTGGCCGAGGCCCTGTCAGGCTTCGATGGCACCCTGCTGTTCGTCAGCCATGACCGCAATTTCACCGCGCGGGTCGCCACCGTGGTGGTCGAGGTCGCTGACGGCAAGGCGCTGCGCTTCCCCGGTGGCTATGATGCTTACCTGGATGGCCTGACCAAAGAGGCCGCCGCCATGGCCAAAGAGCAGGCCGGCGGCAGCCCGGGCACCGGCCGCCTGGCGAAGGGCGGCAAGGACCGCCATGAACAACTCAAGCAGACCCGCGCGCGCCTGCGCCAGGCCGAGCGGCGCATCGCCGAATTGGATACCGAGCGCAAGCAGCTTGAGGCCCAGCTGGTGGTCGCCTACGACGAGCTTGGCGCGGCCCGGCTGGCGGCCATTTTGCCGCTGATCTCGGCCGAAGAAGAGGTGTGGGTGGCGGCGTCGGAGGAGCTTGAGCGCGGGTGAGGAGGCGGGAGCAATGGCCCTCGGATAAGGTCCGCCTGGGAGCGCCGAGTTGCACTCGGCACAGAAAAGCAGCCCGCTTCAGCGGGCTGTTCCAGCGTTCCGGTCCTTAATCGAGGGCCATTGGTGGCAGGAGCCCTCCTTGCCCGGTGGGCGGGTCGCCCGGTCTTGCTGATTCCGCGCACCGGGACGACCACTAGATTCCCACCATGCTGTACCTCACCCGGACCTTCATGTTTTCGTCCAGCCACCAGCTGGTCTCGCCGGATCTTGATGTGGATGCGAACCAGTGTGCCTTCGGCAACTGCACCAATATCCACGGCCACAATTATCATCTGGAGGTCACCGTGCGGGGCGAGGCCGATCCCAAGACCGGTTTCTTCTGCAACGTCCTTGAGCTGAAGCGTCTGGTGGACCAGCTGGTGGTCGAGCCCAGCGATCACCGTTTTCTGAATGACGTGCCGTTGTATCGCGGCGCGATCACCACCATGGAAAACCTCACCCAGCGCATCTGGGGCGCGCTGGAAGGTGCCCTGCGAGCCCAAGGCATGGACTTGTACCAAGTCCGCCTGGGCGAGACGCACGAGCATTGGGTGTCGATCCGGAAGGATTGACCCTGTGACCCCGCGACCCAGAGACCCCGCGACCCCGCGACCCTGCCCGACCGCCGTCTACGCCCTTCCCGACGCCCTCCTCCTGCGCCAATGCACAATGGAGCGCCTCAACCACGGCGGCCCCGGTGGCCAGCATGCCAACAAGACAGCGAGCGCAGTGCGGCTGCGGCATCCCTCAGGCGTCGAGGCCTGGTGCGCGGACCACCGCGAGGCAGGCCGCAACCAGACGGCGGCGCTGCGGCGCTTGCGGGTGCGCCTGGCGGCGACGTTACGCGGGGTGGCGGATCCGGCGTGGCTGGCGCCTTATCGGCAGGGCGGGCGCCTACGACTGGGTGCGAACGCAAACGACTATCCCTTGGTCGCGGCGGTGTTGCTTGATGCCCTGGCGGCGGCGGCTGGCAGCCTGACCACGGCGGCGGCGGCGGTCGCGCTCAGCACCTCTCAGCTGGCCAAGTTGCTGACGGCGGATCCTGACATCCGCCGGGCGGCAGACGGGATCCGGACGGCCCATGACCTGGGTCCAGTCCATGACTGAGGCCTTTCGCTACGCTATCGGGGTGGGCGGCAATGTGGGCGACGTGCCCGCGACCTTGGCCCGGGCGGCGGCGCTGCTGACGGCGGACGGGCACGTGGCCCTAGTGGCCCGTTCGCCACTGGTGCGCAGCGCCCCATTGGGCGGTCCCGGGGGCCAGCCCAGCTTCTGGAACGGTGCCTGGATCGCCGCCACCGACCTGGGCCCGCATCAGCTCCTCGCCCGCCTGCAGGTCATCGAGTCTGCCTGCGGCCGCGTGCGCACCGTGCGCTGGGGCCCGCGCACCTGCGATCTGGACCTGTTGGCCCGGGACGACGGCCTGCGCGTCGCCAGCTTGGTGCTGACCCTGCCGCACCCGCGCATGCATGAACGGCCCTTCGTGCTAGAGCCTTTGGCGGTAGTGGGGTGGCGGTTGTCACTATAGTGGCTGTGCTTCGTTAGGTATTATGAGGTCGCTACCGTGTGACAGACCCATGAAACCGATCAGCCGGATGGGCAGGTCCAGAATCTGCACGCCCGTAAACCTCTGACCCCCCGGGATTCCGTCATGCCCTTTGCCTCGCTCCTGCCCCTCATGCCTTTTCTGCCCTCGGCTGACGACCTCGCGGTGGTGCCGATCGTCGCCAATGTGGGCGCGGCGATACTGCCGGCGATCATCGGCAGTCTCAGCTCGGTGGCGGCGGTGCTGTTCAATCCCAAGGCCCTGTGGCGGGTGTGCACCACCAAGCCCCACATCCCCATCCTGGTGGTGGCGGCGGGCGTGGGCCTGTGGTTCGCGGTCGGCTGGCTGATGGCGCCGCCGGCTCCCAACACCGGTGTCGCCAGCGCCCGCGTCCAGACCTCGGGAGCCAGCAGCACCGACTGGACCCAGGTGGCCCTGGCGATGCTGGCGGCCGAGGAACGGGCGAAGCGCGCCCCGCCCAGCGAGGTCGCCGGTGCCGCCGCCGCCCCCTCGGCCTCGACGGCAGCCGCGCCCGCCGCCACTGCCGCCACTGCCGCCCCGGTTGAGGGTCAGGCCATGCAATACCGTGGCAGCTTCAGCCGCTCGGCGTGGGACGGCGGTCCGGCGCCCACCGGGCTGAAGGTGGCCTGGACCTACAACGAGGAACAGACCATGTTCCTGTCCAGCCCGCTGATGCGCGATGGCGTGGTCTATGGCGCTTCCGCCTACCTTGATCCGCCCAACAGCTACGGCGCGGTGGTGGCGCTGGACGCGGCCACCGGCGCGCTGAAGTGGAGGACCGAGTCCTTCACCCACGACGGCAAGAAGCGCGCCCTGATGGGCTTCTTCAGCTCACCCGCGCTCAGCGCCGACGGCAAGAGCCTGCTCATCGGCCAGGGCCTGCACTTCGACCCCAATGCTCACCTGGTCTGCTTGGACACCCAGACCGGCGCGGTGCGCTGGACCATCGCCAGCACCCTGCATATCGAATGCTCACCTGCCATCAGCGGCGACCTGGTGGTGATCGGCGCCGGCGCGATCGAGGACCTGACCACCCACAAGGCGATGGGCGATCCGGGCCACGTCATCGCCGCGCGCATCTCCACCGGTGAAGAACTATGGCGCTTTCCCATGATCGACCCCGAAAGCTCACCCATAATCATGGGCGACCTGGTCATCATCGGCAGCGGCATCAACGGCAAGGCGGTGGTGGCGCTGCGGACCGGGACCGACGCCGAACTGAAGGCCAAGGGCCAGCAGCGCCTGGCCTGGTCCACGCCCACGCCCCACCCGGCGGTGGGCAGCGTCACCGCCTATGGCGACTTGGCGCTGATCGGCATCGGCAACGGCGACTTCGTCTTTGCGGCCAAGAATCCCGAGGGTTTCGTCGTCGCTCTGGACCGGGCCACCGGCACCGAAGCCTGGCGCGTACAGATGCCTGACGCAGTGCTGGGCCCGATCGCGGTGGTGGGCGACGTGGCCATCGCGCCGGTGCGCAACGGCGACTTGGTGGCCCTGGACCTGAAGGCCAAGGGCAAGGTGCTGTGGCGCCTGAACGACCCCAAGCAGCGCCTGAGCAAGAAGGGCGGCATCCTCGCCGGCCCGGCCTTCACCGGGAATCTGGTCTACGCCCTCAGCCAGGACGGCTTCCTGGGCATCTTCGACGCCACGACCGGCCAGCAGCGCGAACGGTTGTATCTGAACGACAGAGCCCGACCCGGAGAACTGGGCCTGACGCTAGGCTCGCCCATGGTCGCCGGCGGCAAGGTTTACCTCGCCACCGAGACCGGAGGCATCGTCTGCCTCACCGGCACGCCCTAACAGGATCAGCCTCCGAGCAGTTCCTCCGCCGTCATCATCTTCTGCCCCGAGCCCGCCGTGAACGCCTACGTCCTGTCCCTGTCCGAGTGCCGTGATGCTGCCCAGGTGGGCGGCAAGGGCATCAACCTCGGCCGCCTGGTGCAGGCGGGCTTCCCAGTTCCCGGCGGCTTCGTGGTCACCACGGAATCCTACCGCGCTGGACGCGCCGTCGGCGGCACGTTGCCGACGGTGATCGCGGCCGAGATCGCCGAGGCCTACCGCCGCATGGGTTCGCCCAGCGTGGCGGTACGCTCCAGCGCCACGGCCGAGGATCTGGCAGGCGCCAGCATGGCGGGGCAGTACGAGACCTACCTGGATGTGCAGGGCGAAGCAGCCGTACTGGCCAAGGTCGAGGCCTGCTGGGCCTCGCTGCGCAGCGACCGCGTCAGCGCGTATCTCACCCGCAACGGCATCGATCCGGCGGCGGTGCTGATGGCGGTGGTGGTGCAGCGCCTGGTGCCGGCCGACGTGGCCGGCGTGCTGTTCACGGTGAATGTGCGCAACGGCCGCCGCGACGAGGTCCTGGTCGAAGCGAGCTGGGGCCTGGGCGAATCCGTGGTCAGTGGCGCGGTGCAGCCCGACACCCTGGTGCTGGACCGGGCCGACGGCCGCGTGGTCGAGTCGGTGATCGGCAGCAAGGCCACCGCGATCATGCCCGGCAACCATGCAGTGGTGCCGGTGGACGCTGCGCGTCGCGCCGTGGCCTGCCTGGATGCAGACGCGGTGGATAATCTCTGGCAGCTCGGCCAGCGAGTCGAACGCTACTTCGGCTCGCCCCAGGACCTGGAATGGGCGATCCACGCCGGCGAACTGTTCCTGCTGCAATCCCGCGCGGTCACCACCATCGACGACGCCGAGGCGCCGCGCCTGGCGGTGGAGCGTGCCCGCGCCACCTGTCGTACGGGTCTGAATGCAGGACAGGGCGGCTGGGTGCGCCACAACCTGGGCGAGACCCTGCCCCAGCCCACGGCGCTCACCTGGCACGTGGTGCGCCGTTTCATGTCCGGGTCCGGCGGCTACGGCGCGCTCTTCCGTCAGGTTGGCTTCCTGCCTGGCCCGGTGGCCGATGCCGAGGGCTTCCTCGATCTCATCGGCGGCCGCATCTACATGGATGTTGGCCGTGGGCCCGAGATGTTCCTGGCGGGCTTCCCCTACAGCTATGACGTGGCGATGCTGCGCGCCAATCCCGACGCGGCGCAGAAACCGCCGTCCCTGTCCCGCGCCACCGATGTCAGCGCCCTGGCCGCCGGCCGCGCCCTGGCCGCCGTGCCGGCCCTGATCGCGACGGCCGAAGGAAATTTCGCGCAGCTCCTGACCGGCACCACCATTCCTGCTTACAAGGCCTGGGTCGAGGTGGAGCGCGCCCGCGACCTCACCGCCCTGGATGCTGCGGCATTGCTGGCGTTGTTCGATGAACGCGAGCGGCGCGTCCTCGACGAGTTCGGCCCCGCCAGTCTGCTGCCCAGCGTGATCGGCGTGCAGGCCCTCGACCGCCTCGCGGGCATCCTGCGCACCTGGGTCTGGGACCAGGATCCCGAGGCCCTGGCCGCGACCATCGGCGCGCCGCACGAACCCGACCTGACCCAACGCGCTAATCAGCAGCTGTGGGCGGTGGCCGAAGGCCGTCTCTCTGCCGAGGCCTGGCTGGCCGAGCACGGCCATCGCGCCATCGAAGAGATGGAGCTGATGGTGCCGCGCTGGCGTGAACGCCCCGCCGCCCTGATCGCCTACGCGGCCCAGCTCAAAGGTGGGGTGGATCCAGCGGCGGCGCACCATCGTCGCGTTGACGCATCCAAGCAGCGCACCGCCGCGGCCCGCGCCCTCATCCCCGCCGCCCATCACGCCGAGTTCGATCAGACCGTCAACGCCTGCCGCCAGGCCTTGCGCTGGCGCGAAGACGGCAAGTGGTGGCTGATGTACGGTTATCAATTGCTGCGCGACATCGTGGTGGAGTGCGGCCGGCGCCTGCGCATTGGCGACGAGGTCTGCCTGCTGACCCGCGCCGAATTGGCCGCCGCCCTGACCACCGGCTTCGCGCCGCGCCGCCTGCTCGCTCAACGCCGTCGTGAGCGCGTTGCCGATAAAGCCTTGGTGCTGCCGGCGGTGATCGAAGCGCAGGATCTGGCCGGCCTGGGCGTGCCGCCGCCGCTGCCCACCAGCGGGACCATCACCGCCTTCGCCCTCTCGCCCGGCCGCGCCGCCGGCCCGGTGCGCATCGTCGCCAGCCCCGAATCCGCAGGCGATATGGGGCGGGGCTATGTGCTGGTCTGCACCAGTACCGATCCGGCGTGGACGCCGCTGTTCGTCAACGCTGCGGCCTTGGTGCTGGAGTGCGGCGGATCCCTCTCCCACGGTGCGGTGGTCGCCCGTGAAATGGGCATCCCCGCCGTGGTGGTGCCCGGCGCGTGCCGGCTGCTGAATGAGGGCGAGTTGGTCACCGTCGATGGAGTGCATGGCGGCCTGGTCCGTGGCAGCGCCCCCGTCGAAGCCATGGCTGTCGTCGCCACCGCTGACGATGTGCGCATCCCCGCCAATCGCCTGCCCCCTGGCCCCGGTCCAATCTGCCGACGCATTGGCTTCTGGCGGAATGTCTTCGCCGTCCTGTGGAGCGTCTGGGTCATCGCCCTGTCGCTGGTGATGTGGGGCGAGATGTTCGGCATCCTTTGGCAGGGCACCTGGATCGACACCATCACCCGGGTCCCCACCTTCGCCGTTGGCGACGCGCTGTTCACGGATCTGCACGCCTCCCTGGGCGGCCCTGGCCTGGTGACCCTGGTGGCCGCCGTGGTCGGCGCAGGCCTCCTGGTGCTGCAGGCCCTGCTCACCGACAACCGCCGTTTGCGTACCGCCAACGAGCGCTGCGCCGCCCTGCAGGCCGAGGCCAGCACCCTGCCGGTCGACAGCCCACGGGCCAAGGCCCTGCGCCAGGCCTGCGCCGGCGTCCAGGGACGCATCATCGGCGCGGCGATGGTGCCCTTGGGCCTGCTGCTGGGCCCGATCATGATCCCCTTCCTGTGGTTTGCGGAACGGGTCGATCCCTTGTTTGGCCATGCGCACGCCGCCAACGTCACCAGCGTGTTCGTCAGCGCCGCGGTCAACGGGGAGTTCACCGGCAACGTCACCCTGGTTCCCGGCGCAGGCTGGGTTCTGGATACTGACCGCGGGGCCGAGGCCACCCAGTCCCTACCCCCCATCCGCGCGACCTTAGCGCGCCTGCGCACCCAGTGGTCAGCCGCCAACGATCTCGCCGCGCTCTCGTGGGAGGTTCAGGCCGCCGCCGGTCAAGCGCGCGGGGTGATGCTGGCGGACCTGGATGCCTTTGTGAAGCAGCCCCTCGCCGAGCGGGTCTTGAAATGGGTGGTGACCGCGCCCACCAGTGATGGCGACCACTTCCTGACCCTGCGGGTGGATGGCCAGCCGGACCAGATCCTGCGCGTGCCCTTCGGTGCTGGCAGTAATGGCGTCCTGAAGATTGCCAGCGGAGAAGCGCTCCTCGGCCCGGCCGTCGGCGCCTTCCCTCCCGCCAAGCACCCGGTGCAGCGCTGGTATCTCGCCATCAGCGAGGCCAGCAAACGCGCCGAGACCTACCCCTTCTTCCGACCATTCCAATTCCTCGGCTGGGGCTGGGATGCGGGCTGGCTTATCGTCTACCTGGCGGTGTACCTGCCGGTGATGTTCCTGACCAAACGGGTGCTGCGCGTGCCGTGATCCCACCACCACCGACGAGACCGGCCCATCTGCGGCGTTGGTCGAAGGTCTGCTGGCACTGCCACACTCCGCTCCTCCCGCCTTGCAGCTGGACCGCTCTCGACGGTGGTGCAGCGCAATGGTGGGGAGAGCTTGGACCTCAGTGCGATTCAGGGCGGATATTGGTGCGCACCAGTTCTGACGAGTCAGTTTTCAAGCGAGCGATGACCCAGGCCGGGGTCGTTGGATTGTGGCCGACCTCCATGCGGACGCGTTCGTCCTGATCATAGGACAGGCTTTCGAGAATGTCTGTCCGGGCGGCGCGGTAAGCGGCGGCGACACAGCGCACGTGGAAATCGGGATGACGAGACAGTTGCAATTGCAGCTCTGCCGGAACCCCTGCGATACCGTCGTGAAGTGCGCGCTGCGTGGTGTCGTCGATACCTTCGCCCTGCAAGACTTCCAAGCCACGGCCGGTGCACCACGCCCCGCCCGCAAGGCAGGCGCTGAACAGAAGGATGGGCAGCAGCTGCCCATAACGAAGCAGGCGGGTGATGGTCAACATGCCGCCAAGGTGTTCATTCCCTGCGCGCAGACTACTCCGTGGTCAACGCTCCGGTGGCGGACAGGGCCAGCGTCTGTGGCGCGACCTTGTCTTCCGGCGCATCGGGCCGCCACGTTGCGTCCACGGTCAGTTCCAGCTGGTGGTGCGTTTCGCAGAAGACGACGCAATGCCTAATATTAATAACTATTGCTATCGTGCACCTCCATCTGATTTTCCCCGCCCCATGCTTGCTCGCTGTGCCATATTGCTCTTCATTGTCTGCTGTTTGGTTAGCGCAGAAAAGCCTGAGCAAGCCTTTGCCCGGGCCGAAGCGGCGATCGCCAAGGGCCACGCTGAGCAGGCGGTGCCGATCCTGCGTCGATGGTCGAACCACGTGGACGATGGTGTCCGTGCGAGAGCCGGCCTGCTGCTGGGTCGGGCCTATGTGGCCGGTGGCAAGCCCGACGAGGCGCTGCACAGCTGGGATATTGCGCTGAAGGACCTTGGCTCAAGTGAACCATTGCTGGTCGACCTGCAACTTGATGCCGGGGCATTGCTTCTGAAGCGGGAGGAGCCGGCGGCGGCCGCCGAACGTTTTCGCCTGGCCCTTGATGCAGGACATGCGGATGAGCGCTCCTACCGGGCGCTGTTGGCCTATGCCGACTGCTGCGAGCGGCTCAAGCGAGGCTCTGAAGCGATCGGCGCCCTGCTGAAGGCCGAGGCCCTGGCCGGCCAAGTCTGGACCGATCCCACGTTGGTGAATCCACCGCTGAGCGAACTCCAGAGCCGGCTTCAGCGGCTGCGCGATCAGCAACGACTGCTCGAGCGTGGCGAGGACCGGGAGCTTTTCGATCGAGGCGACGAGCACCGCCGTGCCGGACGTTGGCACCAGGCTGACGCGGCCTTTCTGGAGGTGCTGAAGCGCTTTCCCGAAGGGCTCTGGGCCCAGGCCTCGGCCTGGGGCCTGGGGGCAGTGCTGTCTGGCCGCGAGCAGACGGACAAGGCGCTGGTACAATGGTCGTCTTTCATCAAGGCCCGCCCCGAGGGCACGTTCCGCGCCGCCGCATGGCTTGGGGTGGGGGATGCGCTTCTTTTCCAGCGGCTCGAACCAGACGAAGCAGAAAAAGCGTACGCGGCTGGGCTTCAGGTGTTGGAGAAATTGCCGGCGGAACCTGATCCCTGGTGGCGGCCATGCGCCCGTGACCTGCGCCTGCGGCAGGCCCTGCTGCAGTACCTGCACGGCGAGCGCGAGAAGGCCATCACCATTGCCAAGGCCGCCGTCGCCTTTGAGCCCCCCAGGGTCCTCGATCCAAACGCCGGGGACTGGCTGCCACCGGCTAGCGGCACCGAGAACCTGTTGGCCGCCCTTGAGGGCAAGGCCTGGGGCCTCCCGCCAGACGTGGTCATGCGTGACGGGTTGACCAAGGGCTCGCTGCTGGTGGTCTTCGCCGATCTCGACCTGCTCGACTATCGTTGGGCCGACGCCGCGGTGCGCTTCGAGAAGGTCGCCCATGGCGGCATCTCCGCCCGGCCGATCCAACGCTCGTACGCCACCTTTCGCCTCGCCACCTGCTACCATTGGCTGGACAAGCCAGAGCAGACCATCGCCTGCTACAATGAGATTCTCAGCCGCTATCCACAGGACCCCTGGACCCCGGATGTGGCGCTGCGTAAAGGGTGCGTCCAATACTCGGTTCAGAAGAAGCCAGAGGACGCCTTGCGCAGCCTCGCCTTCGTGATGGCGACCTGGCCGGACCACGACGCCGCGCGCACGGCGCTGTGGTATACCGCCAGCATCTACGAATGGCAGGAACGTTGGGCCGAGGCTGAGGTGGCCTATGAGCGCTTCCTGCGCACTTATCCCAAGGATGAATTCCGTGACCTTATCGAACGCAACAGCCTGCCCACCGTCCAAGGAAAACTTCATGGCCATTGATACGTACCGGTGGAGCGGCATCGCCGCCCTGCTGCTCCCCGCTCTGCTTCTTCCTTCGCTGCATGGGGCTGTTGAAGCCGATGGCCTGAAGACCATCCGATGGGTCTATAGTCCCACCACAGTGGTTGGCCAAGGCGGCATGGGACGGGTGGTCGCTGGCGGCAAGGCCCAACTGCAGGTTGTCAATTCTGGCGGTGCCAGCGCGCCGCCGACGTGCTGGATTGCCAATGGGGTGATCAAGGGGGATGAAGACAACCTGTGGACCACAACTCCGGGCTATCCGAAGGAAGTGTGCCCGCAACACGCGGGCAATTTTCGCTTCTGGTATTTCGATCTGAAGACCCCGCATACCAACAACGTGGTCAGTGCCACCTTCCATGGCGATCTTCATGTGCATGGTGAAGGGACTGGCGCACTGCCCATCGACTTCGCCGTTCTGCACCTTGATGCCGACGTTGATAGCGACAATAATACCGCATTTGGGCCGTATGGCAGCCAATCAGTGCCCAGCCGCTCAAAAGCAGAAGACGCAGCCGAAGACAGCGCTCCAGGGATGGTCATGTTGCTCAATCGCGGGGGTGAGGAAGGCGGCTTTCCAGATGGGCCAGATGGGCGCGAAGATTTCGATCTCCCTGGGGCAAAGGCCAACGACCCTGATGTTGCCAAGTTAATCTTCGAGGTGACCGGTGGCCCGGCCAAGGTCATCGCCAAGCCCACGGCCGGCATAAAACTGTATCTTCCAGGCGCGAACGGAGATCTTGAGGCCTATCCTGAGGCAGGTGTAGACTACAGCGCCCATGTGACGGTGACCTTGTACCTCGAAGGTGTGGCGAAGGGCGCAGGGAACATTGAGTTTACCGCCATTCCCACGGGTTCTGGCGCGCTTGCCGCCAGTGTCGCCAAGGACAAGGTGCTGGTGACGGTGGCCGATGTCACGCTGATCACGCCGGCTGGTGATCCAGTGGCAGTTCCCTCAGATAGCGGCGACGGGCAGAACGAATTCACCTTCTCAGAAGCAACTCCTGGCATCCTGACGGTCAACTTCAAGGCCACCGTGGATCCAGCTAACGTCGCCACCCAGGTGGCGCGCATGCTGCGTTTCAAGGCGCCCACTATCGGCGATTCGGTGAAGACCTGGGATGCGGCCAATCCCGAAGGCAAGCCCACCATCGGGTCCAGTGACGGCAGTTTCACCGCAAAGGTGACCTATAGCCCTTTGCCGTCCAGCTGGACTGGATTCGGTAAGAAGGTGGCGGGCCTAAGGCGCGTTTCCAATGGTGACTGGAAGGACCAGGACATGGAGGTTTTCTTCCCAAAGTACACCCGGAATAATCCGGGGACGGCGCCGTTGGATCCGAATTGGTACCGGTACTGGGCGCGGTCGGCAGTACCCCAATATCGGCTGCAAGCTCCGTTTGAATGCAAGGACAACATCAATATCAATGATTATGGACGGTTCACGTCCCCAAACACGGTCACACTTTGGAATCAAGGAGCTGCGGCAGAGGATTTCTACGCTGACGGACCGTGGCATATGAGCGCTGATCGGAAAGGGATTGATACTGCCGCTGCAACGGTCGTCCACGAGTTGGCGCACAAAGCCATCTATGAATTGCGTCTTCCGCCCAATGGTCATTGGTTCGGCTTGCCTGACACCGATGGCGATGAAATCCCTGACAATGTCGAGGTCACTTTCGGGACCGATCCGCATACTATGAGAACATGGCCAGACTTCCCTGTATCCAATGATGCCCCAATGCTTGATCAGGAGGTCTATTGCGAGCGTCGCGCCCAGAATGCACGTGCTGTACCCGCGCGAGACTGGGCCAATCCCGGCAAGAACTCCAAGAATCCATTCTAGGCCATGATCTTCTTGCGCCTATTGTTCATCTCTTTGTTTGGCTTGGCGATAGGCCTGCCCGCAGTTGACTCCGCGTCCGGGGCCTTTGCCATACAGATTTTCAGAAAGAACTCACAGACGACCGTGGGCTCTCCCTTCCCGGTGAGCGTTGTTGTCATCGCGGAGGAGGCGTCAGCGGATTGGCAGATCGCCGGCGTTGCGCTCAGCAGACCGGACTATTTTCTGCAGATCCGGCCATCGACCAGCAGAGCCTCGACGGTTGGCAGACCGGAGGCGATAACGGCGCATGGCCATCTGGGGATAACGGACGTGCCCGCGTGGCTGGAGCGTGGTAGTGCGAAGCTGCGCTTGGATTTCGATTTGCAGGACCTTTTCGTAGATAACTTGGCACATGATGATTCACTGATGCCGGGGGACTACGATCTGGTCTATCAGGTCAGGGCCAGGATCCGCCGGGCGCCAACGCCGGCCTTGCCTAAGCCGGAGGAGCAGAAGGTGGTCCTGACCTCGAACTCATTCACCATCACAATCCTTCCGCCAACGGCTGCGGATCTCGCCTGGTGCCTGACCACGGTCAACGATCCTGGGGCGAAGCCGACGGATTTGCAGCGGGCCATGATGATCGCCCGGGCAGCGCCAGTGGCTCATCGTCGTGCCGTGCTAGAATCTACGTTGAGCGATCCATGGTATCGGCAGATGGCGCTGCTTCGCCTGGCGGCGGACCGTCCCGACCCTTCCCTGGCCGGCACCTTACTGCCCTGGGTCGACAATGACGATGAGGAGATCGCAGCCTGCGCCATCTACGCCCTTGCCGCCTGCGATCCGGTGCAGGCACTGTTGACTGCGCGGCAGATCGGCCCGCAGATGCGCCGTGGTCAGTTCAGGACCGTGGTCAAGATTTTTTCGAGCCACGGCGAGGCCACCGATATCCCCGTGCTTGAAGCCATGCTGAAGCATGTGCCCGAGCCGAGTGAGACCGAAATGGAATACGCCGGATTCGACGTCAAGCAGGCAGATCGTGACAAGCTCAAACAGGCTATCGACGCGATCAAGGCACGGACAGCAGGTAAATAACAAACAATTTCGTTATCCGGCACATTGCCGTAGGGAACCGGGGGCCAGGGCGTGGCGAACGTCGCTTGAACGGGTATATCATTTGTCTCGCCATGCCCACCCCCGCCCGCCGCATTCCCGAAGTCCTCGCCCCCGCCGGTGAACCCGCCTGTCTGCCGGCGGCGGTGGCGGGCGGCGCGCATGCCGTCTACTTCGGCCTGCGGCACTTCAATGCCCGGGGCCGGGCCGAGAACTTCCGCCTCGCGGAATTGCCTGGGCATGTGGCGTGGCTGCATGGGCATGGGCTGAAGTGCTATGTGGTGCTGAATACCCTGCTGCAAGACGACGAGTTCCCCAAGGCGTTGGAGTTGGCGGCGGCGGCGCATCGCTCGGGGGTGGATGCCACCATTGTGCAGGACTTGGGGCTGTGGTGAAGATCGACCACCAATTGTAGGACAGGGCGGACATCAGGGCAACGACCTGCGTGACCTCGAAGGTGCGCGAGGTGAACCCGCCCCAGCCCCAATGGTTTTTGATCTCGTCGAATACATTCTCGCAGTCGGCGCGGTCGCG
>JBBQTJ010000036.1:0-17084 GCA_038213315.1 Planctomycetota bacterium | reverse complement strand
TGAACCATGTGGGGGTCCTGCTGCACGAGGGCCTCGCCCGATTGCGCGGCTCGCCCCAATTGCAATTGCAGGTGGAGGCCTCGTCATGAGCACTCCCGTTGATATCCGCCTGCTGCTGACCGCCTATGCGGACGGCGCCCTGGACGAGCCCGAACGCCTGCGGGTCGAGGCCGCCGTGGCCGAAGATCCCACGCTGGCGGCCGACTTGGCGGCGATCCGCGAGCAGCAGCAGGTGCTGGCGTTGCTGCTGCCCATGCGTCCCGCGCCCGAAGTGCTGGATGGTCAGCGGCGGGGACGGGTTCTGGCAGAGGCGGTGGCCGCGACCTGGGTGCCAGCCAAGGTGCCACGCCTGCGTTGGCCCTGGCTGGTTGCTGGCTTGGCCGCGTCCATGGTCGTGGGCTTGCCTTTGTTGACCATTTCCATCGGCATGACCTTGCCGATGACGAAGGTCGTCGAGGGTTTATCGGGGGGTGATGTCAAGACCGCACCGATGCGCCTAAGCGTCATTTCCGTACCATCTGGTACGTCGGCTCCGATGGCGTCGGCACTGGCAGCTGCCGCGCCCCGGGGTGGGCGGGCTGACCTCAGCCGCGATGCGGCGGGTCGTGGTGTAGATCGATTGAATGAGGAACACAAACTTCTCTCCGAGCAGGTCCGCACGGCCATGATGCCAGGCTTGGAAGCGGTTACGTATCCACCGGGATGGGAAGCCGAAGGCGCCTCGACGCGCGATGGGAGGCAATCCTCTGAGGGCAAGGGAACTGCGGGCGAAACCTCGACCGCAACCGTCACGCCAGCCACGGGGAAGACTGAGCAGGACGTGCGCCTCGCCCGTGTCCAGGAGGAGCTCCACAAGTCCACCATCCCCCAGAGCGAGCTGCAGATCCATCCCGAGGGCAAGCTGCGCCAGGCGTGGGGCTATGATGGGTCGCACGACGGCAAGGCCGGCGGCAAAGATTCGCCGGCTGTCCCCAAGGAATCCCTGGCCGCGGCCCAGCAAGCGGCCCAAGCCTTGGATGGGCTGGCCACCAATGGCGAACGTACGCGCGACGACGGATTCGAGACAATGCAGCGAGGTCAGGAGGAATCTGTCTCGGACCTTGTGGCTAGTTCCATCGTGAGTTTCCCTGGTCCAGACCTGGCAATTCCTGAGCCGCAGAACGATATGACGAAGGCCAAGCCAGCCTACGCGATGGCGGAGCAGGCAGAGAACTTCGAATATAATGCTGGTGATAATGGCGGCATGGTCGCCGATACCGAAATTGGCAGACAGACCTACCAATTCGCAGAGCAACTCGGCGTTGAAACATTGAATAAGAAGTCAGGACCCATGTTCATGACCATCGGCGGCGGCGGCGGCGGCGGTCCTTCGCTCAATCTCCCCTTCCCCCTCGCCCTGCAACGTCCGGTAGTGCTGCGGGGCAACGTGCCGCTGTCCAGCTACGTAAGCAACTTCTCCCGCTCACAGGTACTCATCGATCGCGAAGTCCCAGCCGACCTCGCCATCACCGGTTCGGCCCAGCCCCGGCCCGCGGCCCTGGCCTTGGTCAATGCCGCGCGCTGCCAAAATCTTCAAGTGCACGTCCAGGGTGAAGCCCTGGCGGTGACGCGGCAGGTGGTGCCTCAGGATCCCACGCAGACCTTTGGTCTGACTCTTGAGGATTTCAAAAAGGCCTTTGGCACCACGCCGATGCAGGACATCGCGGTGAATCAGCAGCAGACCTTCAGTCTGGATGCGGATACCGCCAGTTTCGTTGGTTGCGTGGCCCAGGTAGCGGCCCAGCAAGCGGTGGATCCGGCGACGGTGCGGGTCGAGCACTTCGTCAATGCAGTGCCCATGGATCTGCCCGAGCCGACCGGCACCGAGGCCTTTGCCTTGTACGCCGAAGGCGGCCCGTCGCCCTTTGCCGCTGGACGATTGGCCGAACGCACCGCCCTGGTGGCCGTGGGTGTGGTGGGCCGGGCGGCGGATGCGGCTGAACGTCGGCCGCTGAACCTGGTGCTGGCGGTCGATACCAGCGGTTCGATGGCCCAGCCTGGTGGTTTGCAGCGGCTGCGCCTGGGCCTGACCGAATTGCTGCCGCATCTGCGCACCGACGACAAGATTGCGGTGATCACCTTTGCCGACCGGGCGGTGGTGGCGCTGCCGCCGGTGAGCGGGGATGCCACCGCTCAGGTGCAGTCGACCCTTGCGGCCCTGCGGCCGGACGGCGCCACCAATGCGGCCGAAGGCTTGGCCTTGGCCTATCAGGTGGCGGGCGAATTGGCGGCGCCAGGGCGCGAGACGCGCGTGGTGCTGGCCACCGATGGCGCCACCGTCACCGGTCCGGCGGCCACGGCGGCCTTGGCCCGGGTGGCGGGCTATCGCAGCAAGGGCATCACGCTGCTGGTGCTCGCCCTGGGCGATCGCGGTGCGGGCGCGGGCCTGGGGACCTTGGCCGACAAAGCCAATGGCCAGCAGGTGGCGGTGACCAGCGATGCCCAGGCGCAGAGCTTATTCCGCACCACCTTGCTGCCCGAACGCTTGCAGGTCCTGGCCCGCGATGCCAAGGCCCAGGTGACCTGGAATCCGGCGCGCGTCAGCCACGCCCGCCTGGTCGGTTATGAAGAACGCCGGCTTGAGGCCAAAGACTTCCGCAACGATGCGGTGGATGCGGGCGAACTGTCCCAGGCGGCCCGCGCCACCGCGCTTTTTGAGGTGGTGCTGGTGGAGGGGGCTGGTGGTCCTTTGGGCCAGGCCGCGGTGCGCTATCTGGATACTCGTCTGAATCAGGTGGTGGAGCTATCCTGTCCGCTGCCCGGCGACCTGGTGAAGACCCAGGGCAGCACACGCCTGCGGCTGGCCGCCTGTGCGGCGGAAGCCGGCGAACTGCTGCAACAGGGCTGGTGGTCGAATGTGCGCGGCGGCACCTGGCCGCGCCTCGAGGGCGAACTGCAACGCCTGCCCGTCTCAACTGTGCAGCAGCAACTACTGTCGTTGGCCACCAACATGCGCGCCCACGGGCCGCAGGGGGAACCGTGAAGCCAGTCATCCGCAGGTGTGCCGTTCCTGAGAGCGCCGAGTTGCACTCGGCTGCATGGGCAGGCGGGCAACCCCAGCCGAGTACAACTCGGCGTTTCCAGGGGACAGCCATGCTTGGCCGTCACGTGGCGGTAATGCTTTTATTCGCATTCCTCGCCGCCGAGGACCTTCCCCCCGCGGTCTACGTCCCCTTCAAGGACACGCCGTCAGTCACCGGCGAGCGCACCATCCTGATGCCCTACGATCGCTTCAAAGCCTTGTGGGAAGCGGCGCATCCGGTGGTGCCAGTGGTCCAGCCGGGCAAGCCACCGGTGGGTGCGGCGTTGACCGGCTACAGCTTGGTCGGGGCGGTGACCGGCGAAGTGGCCGAGTTGACCCTGACCGGCACGGTCACGGCCCTGGCCGCCGACTGGTCGGTCATTGAGTTACCTGCCGAGCTGGCGGTGTCGGCCTTCAAGCCCGGCGACAAACGCATGGTGCTGGAGCGCCGCCCGGGTTCGCTGCGGCTGCTGCTGCCGGCGGCCGGCCGTTATGAGTTCACCGCCACGGTCGCAGCGGCTGTGGCGCGGGATGCGTCGGGTCGGCGCACCCTGGACTTGATCCTGCCCGGTGGTTCGGCGGGGCGCATCGATCTGCGCCTACCGGTGCCGAATGCCGATGTGTCTTTGACCCCGCAGGTCGCCGCCAGCGCAGTGCCGGATGGGGACGGCACGCGCTTGCTGGTGGTGGCGGGCGGGATTGCGCGTCTGGGCCTGGGCTGGCGTCCGCCCGCGCCGGCAGCGACGGGCGAGGCCTTGCTGGTCGCCGAAGGCGCGGTGCGTCTGGCGGTAGGCGATGGCGCCCTGCGCTATGGCGCGGCATTGACGGTCGACGTGCTGCGTCGTCCGGTGGAACGCCTTGAGCTGGATCTGCCGCCCGGTGCGCAGGTTTTGGCGGTCGAGGCCCGCAGCCTGCGGACCTGGGAACGGGATGGCGATCGGCTGGTGTTGCAGTTCCATGAACCGGTCACCGGCAAGGTGCCGGTGACCATTCGTTTGGAGCGTCCCTTGCCGCCCCTGGCGGCCGGTGCGACCCGGTCCGAGGTGGTAACCTGGCCGGCGGTGCACGGCGCGTCCCGGGTCAGCCTGGTGGTTGGCATCGCGGGCGGCGACGGCGTTGCGGTGGCGGTTGGTGATCATCCCGGTTTGCGCCAAGTCGATCCCAACGAAGTCGGCATGCCCGGTGATCAGGCCTATCGGGCCGCCGCGGATCCCGCGCCCACCACGCTGGTGCTGACCCGTCTGGATCCCGAGGTGCGGGCGTCCCTCGACCAACTGGTGCGCCTGGGGATCGATGAGGACCTGGGCGTGCTGGTGCTGCGGCTGGACGTGCGCAAAGCCGGCCTGTTCACCGTGCCGCTGCTGCTGCCCAGCGCCTGGGAGGTGGTCGACACCGCGGGCCTGGCGGTGGACGAAGTGCGGCAAGACGTAACCACCGGCGCCCTGCGTCCGGTCAGCCTGATCCTGCGCAGCCGTCTGATCGGCGACGGCCAGGTGACCCTGCGCCTGCGCCGCGCCGGCAGCCTGCCGCGGGATGAAGCTCCGGCGTTTCCGTCCTTGGGCTTGGCCATCTTGCCCGGTGTGCGTCAGGTGCGTGGTACTGTCGTGGTGGCGGCGCCCAAGGCCTGGGCCCTGGGCTCGGCGACGCGTAGCGGACTGAGCGGCGCCGAGCTTGAACCGCTGCGCCGCGAGGGACCGATGGCGGCCTTGCTGCGCGAGTTGCGTCCCGATGAAGAAGCGGCCCAAGCCTGGACCTGGTTGGGTGGCGAACCCAGCCTGGCCCTGAACGCCGTGCCGCGCGCGCGCGAAGTGGCGGTGCAGATCGAGGAGCTGATCACCGTGGCCGAGGGCCAGGTGCGCCGTCACGCCACGGTGCGCAGCGAGGTCCGCTATCGGCCGCTGCCGGTGCTGACCGTGACGGTGCCAAGCGCTCTGGATGCCGTGGTGCAATTCACCGGCGCCACCCTGTCAGAGCGCAGCGTGGTAACCCGCGCCGAGGGTCTGTCGACGTGGGAATTGCGTTTCGCGGCCCCGGTTCTGGGTCCAGTGGTGGTGACCATCGACGCGGCCACGCCGGCCGAGGTTCCGCCCGCGGGTACCAGTCGGCACATCCTCGTCGCGCCGCTGGGCGTGCCGGGCGTGACCACGGTGGCCGTGGTGGTGGCGGTGGCTCGTGACGGCGCGCTTGAGGTCGCGGCCAGCGCTACGGGGGCCGAGACGGTCGCGCCGGCGGATCTGCCGGGCGCCTTGATGGGCAGCGGCGTGGTGGCGGGCTTCCGGGCCGCGGCTCCGCAAGCGGTGCTGCTGACCGTCACGCGGCACGATCTGCTGCCGGTGGCGGACGCGGCGGTGTCGCTGGCGGACTACACCGCGGTGGTCGGGACCGACGGCATGGCCCGGGTCCGCGGGGTGTGGACCCTGACCAGCCGTGGTCGGCCCTATCTTGATCTGGGCCTGCCCACCGGCGCCACGCTGCTGGCCAGCGCCGTGGACGGCACCGAAGCGCGGCCCAGCCGGCGCGCCGATGGCTCCATCGTGGTGCCCCTGGGCAGTGCCAGCGGGGTGAAGCGGGTGGCGGTGCTGTACGAAGTCCGCGCCGCCGCTGGGGATCTGGGCACCTGGGGCGGCGGCGCCTTGGGGCTGCCGCGACTTGATGGTCGCGAGGGGGGCACGCCCATGCCGGTGCAGGCCGTGCGTCTGGCCCTGTGGCTGCCGGCGGGCCTTGAGGTCTTCGGCTGGCGCGGCGATCTGGTGCTTGAGCAAAAGGAATACGCCACGGGCGACGATGGCGGCCTGGGCGTGCCACTGGCGGTCAGTGGCACGGAATACCACCTCCAGCGACTCGGTGACGGCGGCACAGTGACGTGGCGTCATCTCAAAAGCACGCTGCTACACACCGTGGCGGCAGTGCTGGCGCTGCTTGCCCTGCCCGTGCCGTGGCTGCTGCGGCGGCGCCGTAGTGGCCTGGGCGGCGTGCTGCTGGGGATGGCGCTGATCGCGGTGGTGGTGCCCTGGCCGCTGACCATGGTGGCCGTCAGCGCGCTGCTGGGTCTGTTGCTCGGCACGGTGGCGGCGCTGTGCGCTGGCGTCCTCGCCTGGTGGCGCAGCCGCCGCAACGGGACCATCCATGCGTGATCTCCGCCCCATGCTGGCGCTGCTGCTGGGCCTGGCCTTGGGCGCGGTGGAGCGCGCGCCAGTGCAGCCCGTATTACTGCCGCTGCCGGCGCTGCTCGCCCAACTTGATGCCCGCCAAGAGTGGTTGCTGTTGTCGGTGGATGAATGGCGCGCGCTGGAAACCGCCGCTGCCGCTGCTCCTTCGGACGAAGCAGCCACCGGTGCGGCGCTGACCACGGCGCAGATCACCGGGCGCCTGGATGCCGATGGCACCTTGCGACTGCAGGCCCGGGCCACGGCGGTGGCCTATGGCCCTGGGGTTCGCGCGGTGCGCCTGTTTGCGCAGATGCCGTCGCACTTGGGCGGAGTCACCTTGGGTGGTCAGCCGGCCTTGCTGACGCCACGGGATGGCGGTGTGGATCTGCTGCTGCCCGGTCCTGGCAACCATGCTGTCGAGCTGTCGTGGAGTACCCCGTGGCCCCTGGTCGAAGGTCTGACCCGGCGCGGTCTGTTGGTGCTGCCGGCGGTGGCCGCGGTCGAGCTGCGCATCGACACTCCGGCGGATGGCACGTTGTCAGGCGCTGGCATCGCGCCCCTGGCCCCGGGGACGTGGGCCGTCTTGCCGCCCCTGACCAGTGCCGCCACAGTGGCCTGGACGCCGGGTCGCAGCTTGGCGGGCACCGCGGGTTCCTGGGCGGTGCGGCAGCAGGTCCACCTCGACCTCGACGCGGGGACGTTTGCCTGGGAGGGCACGGTGGAATCCCTGCGTCCACCCATGCCTGGCCAACTCGACCTGCGTCTACCTGCGGGCTGGCGGGTACGCGCGGCGGGAGCGGGCGTGGCCTCGTTCACCGAGGACCAGGGCCTGGTCCAGCTGCAGCCCGCGCCCGGCGCCACGGTGGTCAGCTTGTCCGGCTGGCTGACCGATGCTGCGGTGCTGGCTCTGCCCCAGGCGCCCGCCGCCGTGGCCCAAGGTGGCATCATCTGCCTGTCTGGTTTAGGCGAGCGCGACCTGACCTTGCCCAGCACGTGGCGGGCCCTGGGCGCCAGCGATGGTCAACGGCGCTATGTGGTGACCAGTGGTGGCGCCGCGACCCTGTCCACGGCCCAAGCGGCCGCGACCGGCACCATTGTGCATCAAGCAGAGTTGACCATCAGCGCCGAGTCCTGGCGCTTGGATCAACACCTCACCATCACCACGCCAGTGCGTCGCCATGCAGTGACCATGTCCGTGCCCGCGGGCTGGTCGGTGCAGTCGGCCACTGCGGCCGGTGCGTCGCCCGTCGAGCTGGGCGAGTCCAGCCAGGTCACGCTGGACTTCGCGGCGGGTCTGGCCCCCGGCACGCAGATCGATCTGGTCCTGATTCATCCGGCCGCCACGCATGCCGCGGTGGTGTTGGCCGAAGCCTTGCTGCCTGGCCACGTGCGCCGGCGACTGCTGGTGGCGACCGCGCCTGGGCTTGATGCTGAGCTGTCACCCCAGGGCTGGATTCTTGGACCCCAGGCCCGCAGTCTGACCGTGTCCGGCGTCAACGCGCAGGCCGAATTGTTGGCGGAGGGCGTACCCGGCAGCGTGGCGATCACCGTGCGTCCGCAGGTGCCGGCGGCCCAGGTCGACGCGGTGGCCTGGCTGCTGCCCAGCCGCAGCGCCACCGCACCGTGGTATCGGGTGGATCTGCGCATCGAAGTGATCAGCGGCGTGCTTGAGGACCTGGTGGTCACCCTGCCCCTGGATCCGGCCACCGTGCGCGTGGAGGGTCTGCGCCGGGTCGAGGGTCCTGGTCCGCTACGCCTGACCGACGCGGCGCCCTGGCGCGGCGCACGGCTGGTGCGCATCGAAGGTCGGCTGGATGCCACCCAGACGGCAGGGGGCTTGGCCTTGCCGCGCTTGGGCCTGAGCACTGGCACCGGCACGGTGTTACCGATCACCGAGACCCTGGTGCTGCTGGGCTCGGGCGATGATGACGCTCGCGTGGTGCCGGCCGAAGGCGATCGGCCCTGGGATCCCGACCTGCTGCCCTCTTTCGCCACGGCGGTCCCGGGCAGTACGCCCATCGAAGCCTGGCGACGCTTGGGTGCTGACGCGCATTTGACCATGGTGGTGCGCGCCTTGGCCACGCTGCCAACCGGAGTCATCGATCGACTGCATTTGCGTTCGCAGGTGTCGACCGACAGCGTCGTGACCCTGGTCACCGCGCGGGTCGCAGCGCCGGGAGCGCAAGTGCTGCCGCTCGCCCTGCCCGCCGGCGCAGAACTGTTGGCGGCGACCATCGACGGGCAGGCGGTCGCGCCGCGTCACGCTGGCGAGGCTTTGGCCCTGGCGCTGCCCGGCCGCACCCAGGTCGAGGTGGCGCTGTTATATCGCACTGCACATCCAGAGCGTGGCGTGCTATTGCTGCCCCCGCGCTTTGGCGCCTTGGCGGTCAGCGCCATGACCTGGGACGTGGCGGTGCCCACCGCGTGGCGGGTGCGACCGCAGGTGGCGGCGGGCAACCTGGCCATGATCAATGAAGAACGGCCCGCGTGGCGACCCTCCTACCGCCTTTGGCAAGCGGCTGCCGGCCGCAGCGATCAATCAGCAACCGTGCCAGTGCCCATCATCCAGGATGCGCGGCGCCTGACCCAGGCGGTGCCGATCGCTCCGGTCCTGGCCGAGCCGGTGCTGTTACTTGATGGCGCGCGCTGGCGCGGCACCTGCGTCGGCAGCGGGCCGGGCTTGGCGTTGGAGCTGTCGCCGATCACGGCCTTGGACAGCGCAGATCGTTGGGGCTGGGCCCTGGGCCTAGTGAGTGGTCTGGTGCTGGCCTGGGGTGGGCTGCGCGTCGCCCTGGCGGGCGGACTGGCGGGCGTGGCCGTGGCCGCTGCGCTGCTCGTCTGGCAGGAGCCTTTGGGGGTGGTGCTGGGCCTTGCCGAGGCGCTGCCGATCGGCGCGATGCTTGGACTGCTGTGGACGTGGCTCGGTGGAATCTTGAAGAAAGGCCAGCCATGATCGTGCGCTCGCGTTTACGCTGCGTCCTCAACTGGCCGCTGCTGATCATCACGGTACTCCTGCAGCTGGCTGCGTGGAGCGCCGCCGCCGACGAGGTGCTGATGGGCTACACCAGTCTTGATAGCCACGGCCAACCGCAGGGCGTGCAGGTGGCTTTGCCCAAGGAGCGCTTCACGCGTCTGTGGGCAGCAGCCCATCCGGGCGCGACGTCGGCCACGCCGCCAGCCGCGTTGGCGACCGGGCCGGCAGCGACGCTGCTGTCTTGGCATGATGGTCGCCTCGATGCCTGGGTGACAGTGCCGGTGGCGGTGTTGGCTGCCGAGTGGCAGGTGCTGCGTTGGACGGTCGTGCCCGGCAGTGTGCAGGCGGTGACTTTGCTTGATTTCGCTGGCGTCCCGGCGCCGACCGCGGTCACCTGGACGGTGCGCGGCACTATTCTTGAGCTGACCGTACCGCCACGTTGTCAGGGCCTGCTGCGCGTCACCCTGGCGGTGGCGGGCAGCGGCACCGATGACGAACGGACGCTGCTGCCCCTGGTCACCGGCTTCGGCGGACCGGTGGAGGCCTGGGGCAGCGACGGACGTTTGCCCGAGGCGGACGGCCTGACCTTCACCGTGCAGGAACGCGGCAGTCGTGGCCGCTGCGCCGTCACCGACCTCCCCACGGGATTGACCCAGACTGAACTCATGTGGCGACGGGCCGCAACCACGGTGGTCACGGCGGGGCGGATGACCGCAGCCTTGGCCCTGACCGTGACGCATCTGGATGACCGTTTGGGCTGGCTGGCGATCATGCGGCTGGCGCCGCAGCCCGGTCAGGTGCTGGATCGCCTGGATATCGAGCTGCCCACGGGCCTGGTGCCGACCGCGGTGACCGGTGCGGGCGTGGGTGCCTGGACCGTCGAGGGCAGCCGGCTGACCGTGCGTTGGCGCGAGGCCAGCACAGCGCCCGCCTTGTCGATCACCGGGATCCTGCCGCTGCCGGCCGGGGCCACCACGGCGGCGGTGGTGCCGCGTCTGCCGGACGCGGCCTTCAGCGGCCGCCTTGGCTTAGTGGTGCCAACGCGCTTGCAGAGCGCCTGGCGTTTCCAGCGGCCCGAGGCTGCCGATCTGACCCGGGTCGAACCGCTGGCCGATGAGGCGCTGGCCGTGGGCTGGAACCGTGGCTCCGGGCCGTTGGTGACCTGGGAGCGGCCCGACACCGCTCTGCGCCTGAGCGTGCGCGGTGGATTGCTGGTGCGGGCCCAAGGCCAGCGGGCCACCGTGCTGCTTGATCTGGCCGGTCGTGGCACGCTGGATGCCCTGCGTCTGCGACTGCCGACGGCTTGGCGGGTGACCGCAGCCAGCGATGCCGCGGGCGCTCCGCTCAGTGCGCTGCGCGCGCCGGGCGAGGTGCTGGTGCTGCGTGGCGCCACGCCGCTAGGCGCCGGCACCATCATCGCTCACCTGGAGGCCGAACGTCCCGCGGACCTGACCACCGTGACGCCGCCGGCCCTGGTGCCGGTCGATGCCAGCGTGGTGCGCGAGCGTGCGACCTGGCTGGCCGGCGATGGCGGCAGCGATCGTCTGGGCCTGCCGGCGGGCGTGCTGCCGGTGGACGGTGCGGCCTTGGCTGCGGCGCTGGCTCGTAGCGGTCTTGAACCCGCAGCCGGCGAGCGCTGGCGCTGGGCCTGGGAAGAGCAGCGCGACCAAGCCGTTGTTCTCAGGGTGGGCACGGCGGTGGTGCAGCGCGACGTTGATGCCAGTCATTATCTGGTCCTGCATCACGACCGTCTGCGCTGGAGCGCGCATCTGACCTGGCGCACCATCCAGGGCAGCAGCGATACCATGCGCCTGCGGCTGCCCGCGGGCGCCACGCTGGTGCAACTGACCGGCGCGGATCTGGCCAGCTGGTCGGTCAGCGCGGGGGTGCTGACGGCGCGCCTGGCGGCCAGCACGGCCCGGACCCAGCCGCTGGATCTGGCCTTGGAGGTCGCGCTCAGCGCCACCGGCAGCCGCCTTGAAGGCACCATCGGTGCTCTGGTGCCGCTGGACGATCAGACCGGTCGCCAGCAAGTGGTTCTGGTGGAAGACGACGATCTTGGTCGCACCGGTCGCACCGTGAGCGGCTTGCAGGATGACGCGACCATGGCCATGCCTCTGCCGGCGGGTGTGGATGCCGCTGCGGTGACCACGCGCTATCGCGCGGTGCGGCCCGACTGGTCGCTGAGCGCCTGGCGCGAGCCGCTGACCGCGGGCGCGGGCGCTGACCGCATCGCCACGCTGGTTGATCTGGATAGTCGGCTGGGTGGGGATGGCGAATTGCGCACCCGTGGCACCTGGCACCTGGTGGAGCGCCATCGTCGGCAGTTGGCTCTGCGTCTGCCACCGGGCTGTGAACTGTGGGAAGTGCGGGTCGCCGGCACCGCCGTGCACCCGCGCAGCGATGCGACGGATGCGGCCCTGCGCTGGATCCCGATCACGCCGCTGCGGCCCGGTGAAGCCGCCCTGCGCATCGAGTTGGTGTGGCGCGAACAGTTGGATGCCAGTCAACCTTTCAGCCCGTCCGCTCCGGCCTTCGACGAACTGGCGGTGCTGCGCTGCCTGTGGCGTCTGAGCCCGCCCAGCGGGGCCACGCTGCTGCGGGTCAGTGGCAGTCTTGAGGTCACGACCGGGACAGCGGCTGACGATGCCCGCGCCCGCCGGGTGATGCAGGAACTGGCGGCGTTGCGCGCTCAGGGCGGCCTGGCCGCGAATGCCCTGGTGCGACAGAACCAGCAGTTGGCCCTGCTCGACATCGAATTGGCGGATTACCTGAAGGCGCCGCCACCGGCCCAAGGTCCGGCTGCGGGGGACTATGCCAATATGCAGCTGGAGGCCGTCACCTCATATGGCGAGCTCCAGTCCCAGATGCTCAACAATGACAAGGAGCTGGGCCTGCGCTACAAGCGGCGTAGTGCGCTGAATCTGGATCAGCGTCAGCAGGATTGGTCGCCCGCTGTTCCGTTGTCGGCGCCCACCACCTCGCGCACACAACAGGATCGACAGGTGCCGACGGCGCCCGCTGTGTCCTGGGCTCAAGCCATGGTCTTGGCCCCGACCGCCTGTCTGCCGGCAGGCCTGGCCCCGGCTGGTCAGCGTGGGGTGGATGGCATCGGCTTGCTCGGCGTCGATCTGCTGGGCCCGGAATCGCCCGGTGGCTTGCGGTTGGCCGGCACGGGCGGTGATCTGCGCGTGACCCTGCGCTTGCAGCAGCCCGGCGCCCCGCTGTGGCCGTGGGGCCTGTTGGCCGCCGGGGCCATTCTGTCTTTGGGTATGGTCCGGCGCAGAACTCACGCGATCTGACCCAACTTGTTGGCATGACAGGCGACCAAGGCTGGACGCCGTGGGGTGCGTTGCGTACGACTGGGCCATGCCCAAACCCTTGCGCCTGCTGCACGTCGCCTCGGAACTGGCCCCGCTGATCAAGACCGGAGGGCTGGCCGACGTGGTGGGCGCCCTGCCCAAGGCCTTACGTCGGGCCAAACAGGATGCGCGGGTGGTGATTCCCGGCTATCAGCGGGCCCTGCATGAAGGCGGCTTGAAGTGGAAGCTGAAGTGGCACGCCAAGACCATGATCATCGAGACCGGTGGCATCGACCATTCGGTAGGGATCGCCGAATGCGATGTGGATGGACTGCCTGTCTATCTGGTCGCGTGCGACGAACTGTTCGGTCGCGAGGGGGTCTATGGCCCCAGCCCCAGCAACGACTACGAGGACAACTGCCGTCGCTTCAGCCTGTTCGCCAAGGCCGCCCTGGCCCTGCCGGGTTTCCTGGATTGGCAGCCCCATGTGGTCCACGCCCATGACTGGCAAGCGGGTCTGGTGCCAGCCTTGCTGCAACGCGGCTTCAGTCAGGTCCTGCCCGCCACGCGCAGCGTGTTCTCGATCCACAACATTGCGTACCAGGGCTCTTTCTGGCACTGGGACATGAAGCTGACCGGCCTGGACTGGTCGCTGTTCAATCCGCAGCAGTGCGAGCACTACGGCAAGCTCAACCTGTTGAAGTCCGGCATCGTCTTCGCCGATCGCGTCACCACCGTCAGCCGGCGCTATGCCGAAGAGCTGCAAGCGGGCGACTACTCCTTCCAGATGGATCCGGTGGTGCGGGCCCATGCCTACAAGCTATCGGGCATCACCAACGGCATCGATACTGATGAATGGAATCCCGCCACCGACCGCCATCTGCCGGCCACGTATTCACCGCGCGATCTGGCCGGCAAAGCGGCCTGCCGGCGTGCCCTGCAAACCGAATGCGGACTCAGCACCACCGGCAATCCCTGCGTGGTCGGGGTGATCAGCCGCCTGGTCGATCAGAAAGGCATCGACCTGATCATCGACACGGTCACGCCCTACATCCTCGCCGGCCGCATGCAGTTGGTCTTCCTGGGGGCTGGCGACCTGGGCCTTGAGCATCGCATCAGCCAATTGGTGCAGCGTCATCCTGGCTGGGTCTATGCCTGGTACGGCCACAATGAAGCCATGGCGCATCGCATCATGGGCGGCGCCGACCTCTTCCTGGTGCCCAGCCGTACCGAGCCCTGCGGCCTGACTCAGATGTATGCCAAGCGCTACGGCACCCTGCCGCTGGTGCGCTTCACCGGCGGCTTGGCTGATACCGTGACCGACGTCGCCGCCGGCAGCGGCACCGGTTTCACCTTCGGCCCTATCGACCTGGGCCACTTCAGCAGCGCCCTCGATCGCGCCCTGGGCCTGTTCCAGCACTTCCCCGCCGACTGGCGCGCCGCTCAGCTCCGGGCGATGGCCGACGACCACTCGTGGGACACCGTGGCGTTGGAATATCTGGAACTGTATCGGCGCATCACCTGGCCGGAGTGAAGCGACTGGTCATTCGGTGTCTTACACGGGGCAACCTGCGGATGATCCACGCGTCTGGATATCCCCTGGGCCGGGGTGCCTTTGGATCGTGAGATTGATAACATAAATCAGTCGCAGGAGACCCACATGGCACTTACACTTACTATCAGTGGAACCGCCCCGGCGGATGCGGTGTCGGTCACCGTCAATGGCACGGCTGCAACCATCACGGCCGCGCGCACTTGGCAGGCCACGGTGCCGGTCGCGACCGCGGTGGTCGCGGTCAGCACCCGCAACGCGGCGGGATTTGAAACGGTCCGCACCATGCATCTGGTCGCCACCCCCAGCGCTCCGGTCTGATCGGATCCCCCATGAACACTGTACAAGAATCCACCACCAATGACCTGCTGGTGGTCGCCGGCGTTGCGGTTGCGGCGGCCACGCTGACGGCCTGCGGTGGCGGCGGCGGCGACGGCGGCGGCAACGACGCGGGCGGCCCCCCGGGCGGCCCCCCGCCAGTCGTACTGCCGACCGCGGTGTCCATCACCGGCGTCAAAATCGTCGACGACGCGGCGGCGCCGGTCGGCGCCAACGGCCAACCGGCGGCGGCGGGCGGCGTCGCCTTTAATCTGGATGGCGGCACTGCGGGGACGAGTCTGCCCAAGGATCCCGGCGCGGATGGTGCCGCACGGACCTACAATTTCACGCCGACGGTGGGCGGTGCCTTCACGGTGACCATTAATCCGACGCCCAGCAACGTGTATTCCAGCCTACCGCTGGTGTTGAATACCGCGCGCAATGCGGTGGCGGCGGCCTCATTTCCGCCGGCCTGGGACGAGTTGATGGCGAATGCTGGCTTGACTCAAACCCAGATCATCCAGCGCTTGGTGGGTCGGATGCGCGCCACGCCATACGAAGCCTATCCCGCATGGATCGATGAACGCATCCTCTCGTGGACTCAATTTTCCGCTCTGTCAGAAGCAGCAAAAACAGCCTATAATGATCGCCGTTGGCCCCGCCGTACCGAGATGAAGGCGTGGTGGCTGCGGCAGATGGTGCGCAGCCCCGACCCCCTGGGTGAGCGCCTGCTGATGTTCTGGCATGGGGTTTTCACCTCGTCCTTCAATTCTTTGGAAGAACCTGAGACGATGGTTCGCCAGCATCGCACGTGGCGGGCGAATCAGGGTGGCAATTTGCGGACCTTCCTCAAAGCCCTGACCCGGGATCCGGGCATGTGCATCTACCTGGACAGTCGCACCAACCGCAAAGGTTCACCGAATACCAATTTCGCCCGCGAACTGATGGAGTTGTTCACCTTAGGCGAGCGGACCCAATTTGGTGCCTATGCCGAGGCCGACATCCCGCTGGTGGCGAAATGCTTCACCGGCTATCACCTGAATGATAACCACGAGTTCACCTTCGTGCCCGACCAGCACGATTTCAGCACCAAGACCCTGTGGGGCGTGACGTGGGCGGACGACGGCAGCCAACTGGCTGGCGACTGGGTCATCGATCAGATCCTGGCCAAGGTGGATATCAGCGGCCATCGTAGCTGCGCGGTCTACATCGTCACGCGTCTGTGGCGCGAGTTCATCGGTCCGGTGCTGTCCACCGATGCGCGTGTACTGGCCCTGGCAAATAAGTTCAGCAACGATTACGCTTATGAATTGAAGCCTCTATATCAAGCCTTGCTGACCCATGCCGCCTTCACTGATCCGGCGGTACGCGGTACGCGCATGCGTTCACCGGTAGAACTGCTGGTTGGTTTCTGGCGGCCCCTGGGCATCGAACCCGATGTTTACGAAGACCAGACCTGGAAACTTTCCAGCCTTGACCAGGACCTCCTGGATCCGCCGAATGTCTTTGGTTGGCCGGGTGGACTTGCCTGGATCAATGTGAAGAACGCGGTGAACCGCCAAACCTATATGGAGTGGACCGTCTGGAACGATCGCGCGAAGCTTCCTGAGCGGTTGTTCCCGGTGTTGGGCCTGTTGCTGATGGCCGTTGATCCGGTGGTGGCGCCGACCGGCACCACCACTCAGAACAAGGTCTTCGCGTACGTCAAAGACCCTGCCTTCAACCTGCGCTGAACGACCGGAGCCGCCCCATGTACGATTTACGTTCTCCGCTGTCGCGCCGCGCTGTGCTGCGCACCGCCACTCTGGCCGGATTGGCCGCTCTGTTCCCAGCCCGTGCCTTCGGCGCGGACGTGGTCGCCCGGATCTTGGCTGCGGGCAAGATCCTGGTTATGCTCGAACTTGAGGGCGGCAATGATGGTTTGAATACCATCGTGCCCTACGCGGACACCAATTATCAATCGGCCCGTTCCACCATCCGCTTGCGCACCGACAGCACGGATGACCGCTATCGCGTGATTCCCTTCACTGACTTCAGTGGGGCCACGGCGCTGCCGAAACCAGCAGGTGTGGGCGTGCACGCCGCCCTGAATGACCTCATGCCGGCGTGGCAGGGGGGCAACCTGGCCATCGTCCAGGGATTGGGGTACGCCCAATCGAACCGCTCCCATTTTCGTGGTATCGATCTCTGGAACCATGGCGTCACCGATGCTGATCCTGAACAGTCCAATGGCTGGCTGGGGCGCATGTTCACGGGTCAGGATTCGACCACGATCGTTGACGGCATTGCGCTCCGGCGGGCCGGCAACAACGCGGCGACCATGACTGGGGTCAATGTCTTGGCCATGGACAACGCCTCGGACTACCTTGCCCGGACCTCGTCCTGGACGGCGCCTACGGTTGACCAGTTTACCGCCGCTGCCGCCAATCCGGCTCTGCTGCATCTGTTGAACACACGCAAGCTGGCGGTGGAGGCACGTGGGCAGTTGAATGCGGCCGTCGGTACCCCGCCGGCGTTTGGCGTCACCTGGTCGACCTCGGACATCGGCAGGCAGTTGCGGACCGTGGCAGAAAGCATTGCCGGCGGGATGCCCTGTCCGTTCTACAAGGTGTCGACCGGCAGCTTCGATACCCACGCCGACCAGCCTTACCGGCACAGAAAATTATGGGTCGACGTCTCGTTGGCTCTGAAGAATTTCCGCGACGCGATGATTGAAAAGAGTAAGTGG
>JBBQTJ010000035.1:0-17593 GCA_038213315.1 Planctomycetota bacterium | reverse complement strand
CCGTCCTACCGCTTGGGTAATTCGACCCACAGCCACTGCTCGCCCCAACGTTTTGCGGCGCTGTGGCTGCGGAAGCGAAGGTCGAGGTGGACGATGCCTTTGCGGGCGGACTGGCGCATGGCGCCGCCGGTGTCGTCGACCATGGCCCGGCCGTAGCCAGGCACGTCGATCATGGTGCGATAGCGGATCACTTTGGGATCGGCGGCGATGCCCTTGGGGTGCTCATCGATGTCGCGGTTGATGGCGGTGCGGCGGTCGGAGTCTTCGCAGCAGCGCACGCAGGGGCAGTAACCAGTGGTGAGCACGCGCATCTTGCGCGTGGTGGGTGCGGCCACGGGCGTCGGGGTGGGCGCGGGCTCCACCTGGGGTGCCGGCTCGGGTAGGGCGATGGGTTGGGCCGGTGCATCATCAATGGGCGGCAGGGGCGACATGACCTCATCCACCAGGTTGGCGCGGCTGGCCAGTGCCAGCACCGCCGGTCGGACCTGATCATAGCCTTCCATAGCCGGTGGCGCGACGATCAAGCGCACCATGGCGGCGATCACGACCAGGGTCAGCAGCAGCGCGCCGGTGATGACCATGCGCAGGCGCAGGGTGGCGGGGCTGAGGGCATGACCGAAGGAGCCCTGACGGGGCGCGATGTCCTGCCAGAGCGACAGCAGGCGCGGGTCGGAGGGGGGCGGAGGAATGGACACGGGGGGCGAAATATAGCAAGCAATGCGCAGATTTCCTGAGAAATCTGGCCATGTTCGCAACCTCTGCCCAGTGACACGCTTGGGTCGTGAGGTGGACTAGTTGTCAGCTCTAAACGTATTCATATTGACCTATTTCCGGAGGCAATCAGGCCTCATCCGTCGCCGGGCGGATTCGAACGTACCGCCTCCGGACCGCCGCCGTACAGGCTGGACCACGCCTCGATCAGCACCCCCAGCACGAGCACGGCTGCCGGGCCCAGCACCAGCCCGCCCAGGCCATGGGCGATGACGCCGGCGACCATGCTGAGAAACAGCAGGAAGCCGAGCCAGACCTCATCCGTGCCCAGGGCCACCGCTATGCGGTTGGCTGCCTGTTCGACCAGGAACCAGCAGCCCAGACACGCGCTGGCGATGGCGCCGGCTTCAAGCCAGCGGCCCTGGGTGGCCAGCAGGCTGGCGAGGGCCAGCCAGACGAACGACGGGCCGACCAGGGGCAGCAAGCACAGCACCACCGCCGGCACCGCCACCAGCACCGGATTGAAGCCGGCGATGATCCACGCCAAAACGCCGAAACTGAGCCCCAGCACCAGGGCACGGGCGGCGACCACCGCCAGCAGGTGTCCAGCCAGGTGCTGCACGCGCGCCGAGAGGGCCAGTCGCGCTGTCGGACCCAGGGGCAGCCGGGTCAGCACCTGGGCGGCCAAGCGGTCGCCGTGGCCCCAGGCGTAAAACAAGGTGGTGAAGGCGATGGTGGTGCTGACCAGGGCGCTGCCGGTGCCCTTGGCCACGAGTTTGAGGAACTCTGGACCGACCCGCCCTTGAGCGAACCAGGCCGCCAAGTCGGCGCGCAAGCTGGCAGCGGTGATGGGCAGATCGGGATAGAGGTTGAGGATGTTGGCGGCCCGCTGCTCTACCGCATCCAGCACCAGAGTCACCGCCTTGCCATCATGACGCAGCAGGCCCCAGGCTGCCCCGACGGTCGACCACAGGTCCCCCAGGGCCGCCCACATCACCACGCCCATGATTCCGCCGAGCAGGGCCAACAGCAATACGGTGGCCAAGCCGGCCTCAACATGACGGTGCCAATGGTCACTCATCCCCGGCAGCACCAGGACAATCCCGCGGTTTAGCAGCGGGTGCAGCACCGGCCGGGTCAAAAGGGTCAGCGCCAAACCCATCAACAGCCCATTCAGCAGCGGATCGAGCAGCGACAGCAACCAGCCCAACGTGCCCACCAGCAGCACCAGCAGCACCAGATGCGGCGCCCAGGAACGGATGGTCAGGCGTGGATCCATGTGGCGCGGAATGTCGCGACGGGAGCGGGAATGCCAACTGGCGGCTTTCGCACGGCGATCTGTTCCCGCTGGAGCGGTCGCTGAGGTCGGTGCGGTTCCTGAGGTCCCTGGGAGAGGCGAGTTCCAGCTCGCCTCGGCGGAGGCCCATGTGCCGCTGCCCGCGTTTAGCGATCGCCACGCGCAGTGGGTCGACGGCGGCGACCCCCGATTGCCACGAGGCGAGCTGGAGCTCGCTTCTCGCGGCGACAGCCGCCGGTAGCTCTACCTGTTCCTCAAATAAAACCTGTTCCCTTAGACGAGAGCAGCCCAGCTACAAGGCGGGAGGAGCGGAGTGTGGCAGCGCCACATGACCGACGACCAACGCCGTAGATAGGCTGCTATCGCCGGAGGGGAAAGAGCGGAATGCGACGGGCGCCGCCGAGGCGGGTTAACGCTTGGTCGCAGAGCTGCCCCAAGACCTCGGCATCCACGCCCTGCACTATGGCATTCACCGTAATGGTGGCGCTGCTGACAGTGGCAGCCAGTCGTCCTTCATCATGCACCCCGCTGGCCAGGCCGGTGGTACTGAAATAGCACCAGCCATCCCCGGCGGCGTCGATGAAGGCTTTAAGGTGGCCCAGCACGCCATCCCCTGGGCGGGGCAGACCGGCGGCCAGGTCGTCGAGCACGGCGCTCACCGCGCTCTTCAGACTGTTGCCCGAGCGGGGGGAAGTCAGGCGCACGGTGCGGGCGACGGCGGCGGGCAGTGGTGTGGTCCGGCCACGTGCTATGGCCAGCGGCGGTGCCCCACGGGCCTCATCTAGTAAAGCCAGGACGGCGGCGGCGGCGCCGGGGGTCCGGCCATCTAGGCACAGCAGGGGCGGTCGCGGGTCCTCCTCCTGCAACATGGCCCGGCATTCGACAATGCGCTCAGCCGGCACCTTGTCGCATTTGGTCAGCACGCCCACGGCCGCGTGGCCCAAGAGTCCGGACACCAGATAGGGGTTGGCGCCATGGATGAGGTGCAGGCGAGTCGCGTCGAAGATCGCCACGGCCTGCAAGGGACAGTCCGACCCCGCCACCTCCATCAGGTTCGCTGCCACATCCGGCCCGGCTGCACCTGAGGGTTCGATGATGATCACGTCCGGCGCATGATCCCGGACCAACTCCGCTAGAGCCGCCGCGACATCGCCGCGCAAGGTGCAGCAGAAGCAGCCGCCCGACAGCTGCTTCACCACCACCGCGCCCTGCCCCAGCACCTGCCCATCCACGCCCACCTCGCCCAGTTCATTTTCCAACACCGCCACCCGCAGCCCGCGTTCGTCGACCAGGCACCGGGCCAAGCCACGGATCAGCGTGGTCTTGCCCGAGCCAAGGAATCCGGTGATGGCGAGGAGGTGCATGGGGATACTTGGACAGCCGTCGCGGGGTCGCGGGGGTCGCGGGGTCGCGGGGTCGAATGACGGTGGTCACTGTGGGGGAAGGTGGTGACCTGGGCAAGTGGGGATGGCACCGGCCTACTTGCCAATCAGTATCATGGTAGTTCATTGACCCCGCGACCCCGCGACCCCGCAACAGGACATGTATGCGCATCTACACCGACAACTCCCTCTCCATCGGCCGCACTCCGCTGGTCAAGCTGAACCGCGTGGTGCCTGGCGGTGCCATGGTGTTGGCCAAGATCGAAGGGCGTAATCCCGCGTATTCGGTGAAGTGTCGCATCGGTGCGGCGATGATCTGGGATGCCGAGAAGCGCGGGCTGCTCAAGCCGGGCATGGAGATCGTCGAACCGACTTCCGGCAACACCGGCATCGCCCTGGCCTTCGTCGCGGCCAGCCGTGGTTACAAGATCACCCTGACCATGCCCGAGAGCATGTCGATCGAGCGCCGCAAGGTGCTCAAGGCCCTGGGCGCGACCATCGTGCTCACCGAGCGGGCCAAGGGCATGTCCGGCGCGATTGGCAAGGCCACCGAGATCCGCGACCGTGATGCGGCCCGCTGCTACATGCCCCAGCAGTTCTCCAACCCGGCCAATCCCGCCATCCACGAGGCCACCACCGGCCCCGAGATCTGGGACGACACTGACGGCACCGTCGATGTGCTGGTCAGCGGCGTCGGCACCGGCGGCACCATCACCGGCATTTCGCGCTACCTGAAGCAGACCCGTGGCAAGGCCATCATCAGCGTCGCCGTCGAACCAGTCGAAAGCCCGGTCATCACCCAGACCCTGGCCAAGCAGGAATTGAAGCCCAGCCCCCATCCCATCCAGGGTATCGGCGCCGGCTTCGTGCCCGCCAACCTCGACCTGTCGCTAGTGGACCGCGTCGAGCAGGTCAGCGGCCCCGACGCCCTGGTCATGGCCCGCCGCCTGGCCGCCGAAGAGGGCATCCTCTGCGGCGTCAGCTGCGGCGCCGCCGTGGTCGCCGCCGCCCGCCTGGCCGCCCTGCCAGAATTCGCCGGCAAGACCATCGTGGTGATTCTGCCCGACGCCGGCGAGCGCTACCTCACTGGCCCACTCTTCGACGGCGTCATGCAAGGCGTCGCCGAGGCAAAGGCCGGCGACGTGATCTGACCCAACGCGCGCGCACGTCGGAGAGGCGAGCTCCAGCTCGCCTAGTGGCAATCTCTCATCGCAAAATCATCAATTTTTTTTACCAGCCTGTCTCCTTCCCTCGCCCACTACCGCAACCCCGTCCGACACATCCGACTCGGCATCAGCAACCGCCCATGCATAGCAATGCCCAAGGGCGCACCCGCCGCGCTGCGTAAAAACCCATCCGGCACCTCAGCCAACACCTCACCAGCCCACAGCCGGCAAGCGTCAACCTGGCTGACGGCGTACGCCGGAGCCCCGCGGGCGATGGTCGCCTGAGCACCCCAAGGATCCCAGCGCCACGGCGCGCTGCGATCATGCGGATCGTCAACTGAGCTGCGCCCCAAGATCAGCCCACGAGCTTCGCTGGGCAGGGCGCAAGCGGAGGCCGCAGCACTGGCAGCGAAGGTCAACTGCCCGCGTCGCCACGTGGTCAGCCCAAGCCAGGCCGGATCCGGCGGCGGGCAATGGTCGACCGGGCGGCGGCCAACCAAAGAGCCGCTGGCCAGGTCGTCGCCCGGCGCGCGCAGGCGGCAGGCGAAAAATGGTTCAGTGCCCTGACGCTGCGGCCATAGGCGGATGGCGCCAAGACCCTCAAGATCAGTGTCAGTGCCGGGCAAGGTCACCGGCTCTACCAGCCAGCCCTTGGCGCTGGCGAGAAAAGCGCGGATCACGCTTTCGTTCTCCACCGGCCAGGGCGTGCAGGTGCTATAGACCAACCGCCCGCCAGGACGAACCAAGGCCGCGGCCTGGGTAAGGATCGCCAGCTGCCGCTGGGCCATGCGTGCCAGCTGACGCTCGCTGCGCGGCTCGTGGCCGCTGCACGGCGCATCCACCAGGACCGCGTCAGCCACTGCCGGATGGGCTTGGGCCAAGCGGTCCAAAGGCATGGGTGTGACCACCGCGGCGACGACGCCCTGGCGGGCCAGGTTCTCGGCCAGGATGCGCCGTCGGTCGGGGCTGCTGTCAAGGCAGACCAACAGCCCTTCATCGCCCATGGCCAGGCCGATTTGACTGCTTTTCGAGCCCGGCGCGGCGCAGGCGTCCACCACCACCTCGCCGGGTTGGGGCGCCAGCATCAAGACCGGCGTCTGGCTGGCCGCATCCTGGGGATAGGCCACACCGGTGTGGTAGTCCAGGCGCGTGCCCGGATCCAGGTCGGCGTCATGGATGAAGCCGCTCGCCGACCAGGGCACCGGCGTCAGGGTGCCCCAACCGGTCACCGCCCCACGTCGCGGGTGCACGCGGATGGCGCGGGCGAAAGGCCCGGGCAAAGCGGTCAGAAAGGCCGGATGATCAGCAATGGGCAAGGGGGCAGCGGTGCGGAGAGACGACATGTGCCGACAGCGTGGCAATGCGCGCCGACCGCCAACCGCCAACCTTGGCCATTTCCCCGGTTGACCTGAATCAATGAGCTTCCGTCCCGCCAGTGCGACGATGCGGCCATGGAAACAACCCCGCTCCGCCTGTTGGATGCCGCCCCTATCGTGCCCGGGGCCAACGTGTCCCGGCCCTTACATGAGGCCAATGGCTGCAAGATCGTGCTCTTCGCCATGGATGCCGGCCAGGCGATAAGTGCCCACACGGTGAAATTCCCGGCCATGGTCCAGGTGCTGGATGGCGAGCTTGCCGTCACCGTGGGCGACGTGGTGCACACGGTTCCGGGTGGCTGCACCATCCTGCTGCCGGCGGGCTTGCCCCACGGCGTGCGCGCGATCGCGCCGGCCCGCTGGATTCTGACCATGATGCGTCCGGCCTGAGGTTGAGGTCAGTAGCGGCACCCGCCGCTTCCGTCAGCAGTACGGCGGCCCGCCCAAAGCGTTTCGCCGGCAATCGTTGCAGGGCCCAGTGCGGTGTTGATCCACAAATAGTCCTGCACTCCGCCGCTCGGGGTCATCGGCATATGCCAAGATTCTGCCGGCGCCCCGACGGGTTGTTCAGCGCACCGCTTCGTCCCAGCTGCTTAGGGTTTTGAGATAGTTGGCGCGCTCGAAGGCCGCGGGGGCGGCGACGTTCTGCTGGGACATGCTGCCCTGCATCTGGCTGATCGAGGTGTATTCCTTTTCATTCAGCCAGGTGTGCAGGCCACGGACCAGGTCGCCGATGCGGCTGGTGCCATGCATCAGCAGTTCGCTGGCGATCATGGTGCACTTGGCGCCGGCCATCATCGCCTTGATCACGTCCTCGCTGGTGTGGACGCCGCCGCTCAGGGCCAAGTCGGCCTTGATCCGGCCATGCAGGATGGCGGTCCAGCGCAGGGGCAGACGCAACTCGGCGCTGGCGGAAAGGCTCAGGTGCGGCACCACCTCCAACTGATCGAGGTCGAAGTCGGGCTGATAAAAGCGATTGAAAAGCACCAGACCGTTGGCGCCGGCAGCGGCCAGCTTGGCGGCGAAATTGGGCAGCGCAGTGAAGTTCGGCGAGAGCTTGACCGCCAGGGGGATGCGCACGGCCTCGCGCACCGTGGCGACCACCTCGCGGTAGTTGTTCTCCAGCGTGGCGGCGTCCAGCTGCGGGTCGCTGGGCAGGTAATACAGGTTCAATTCGATGGCATCGGCACCGGCCTGCTCGATGAGCTTGGCGTGCTGCAGCCAGCCGCCGGGGCTGACCCCGTTCAAGCTGCCGATGATCGGCACCTTCACGGCCTGCTTGGCTTTGGCGATCAGGTCGACATAGCCTTCGGGGCCAAGATTGTAGTCGTCCATGTCGGGGAAATAGCCGGCGGCCTCGGCGCTGGTGTCGCTGCCGCGGGTCAGGTAGTGGTCAAGTTCGCGGCTCTCGTGCGTGATCTGCTCTTCGAACAGCGAGTACATCACCACCGCAGCGGCCCCGGCGTCTTCAAGCCGCCGGATCTGATCCAGCGACTTCGACAGCGGGGACGAAGCGGCGACGACGGGATGCTTGAGCTGCAAACCGAGGTAGGTGGTAGTGAGGTCAGCCATGGTGGTCTCGGGAGGTAGGTAGTGGCGGTTCGGGCAGGGCGCTCAGGCGTCGGCCGCGGGCGGGGTGCCCGTGTGGAAGGCCGCCATCTGCCGGTAGAGCTCCCACCGGCTGCGCACGTCGGTGCGGGCCTTGCCCAGCAGCAGGTCGGCGCGCGGGGCGTCGGACTGCTTGAGCATGCGATACCGCGCCTCGGCATAGGCGTATTGCTCGAAGGGGATGGTCGGATCCTTCGAGTCGATGCAGAGCGGGCTCTTGCCCTGTTCAGCCAGCGCAGGGACGTAGCGGAACAGCGGCCAGTGTCCGCAGTTCACCGCGGCCTTCTGCTGCTCCAGACCCTTGCGCATGTCGATGCCGTGGGCGATACAGTGGCTGTAGGCGAGGATGATCGAGGGGCCGTCATGGGCTTCGGCTTCCAGGAAGGCCTTTACGGTCTGGGCATCGTTGGCGCCCATCGCGACCTTGGCCACATAGACATAGCCATACGCCATGGCCATCAGCGGCAGGTCTTTCTTGGGCAGGTCCTTGCCCTTGGCGGCGAACTTCGCCACCGCAGCCCGGGGCGTCGATTTAGAGGCCTGGCCGCCGGTGTTGGAGTACACCTCGGTATCGAGCACCAGCACGCGCACCTTGCGCCCGCTGGCCAGCACATGGTCCAGGCCGCCGTAGCCGATGTCATAGGCCCAGCCGTCACCGCCCACGATCCAGACCGTGCGGTCGACCAGCACATCGCTGATCGCGAGCACGTTCTTGGCCAGATTGTCGCTGCTGCCGGCCAGCTTGCGCTTCAGCTCGGCGACGCGCACGCGCTGCGTGGCGATGCCAGCTTCGGTCTTCTGGTCGGCGCCCAGCAGTTCGGTGATCAGCGTATCGCCCACCAGACCCGCCAGCTTGGGCAGGTCATTGCGCAGCTGGTCCTTCTGGGTGTCGAGGGACAGGCGATAGCCCAGGCCGAACTCGGCGTTGTCCTCGAACAGGCTGTTGGCCCAGGCGGGGCCGCGGCCGTTGGCGTCGGTGGTGTACGGGGTGGTCGGCATGTTGCCGCCATAGATCGACGAGCAGCCGGTGGCGTTGGCGATCACCGCCCGGTCGCCGAAGAGCTGAGTCAGCAGTTTGACGTAGGGCGTCTCGCCGCAGCCGGCGCAGGCGCCGGAGAACTCGAAGAGCGGCTGGAGCAGCTGGTTCGATTTCACCATGCCGGCATTGACCTTGGTGCGGTCAGCCTCGGGCAGGGTCAGGAAGTGGTTCCAATTCGCGGTCTCGCGCTGGCGCAGGGCCGGATCGGCGACGTCCTCCATATTCAGGGCTTTGCGACCGACCGCGGTCTTGTTCTTCGCCGGGCAGACCTCGACGCACAGCGCGCAGCCGGTGCAGTCCTCGATCGAGACCTGGATGGTGAAGCGGCCGGGGAATTCTTTAAAGCTGCTCTTGGCGGTCTTGAAGCCGGCAGGGGCCTTGGACAGCAGTGACTCGTCGGTGACCACCTTCTGGCGGATCACGCCATGGGGGCAGACGAACGAGCACTTGCCGCACTGGATGCAGACCTCGGGGTCCCACACCGGCGCTTCGTCGGTCAGGCCGCGCTTCTCATACTTGGTGGTGCCGGTGGCGAAGCAGCCGTCGATGGGCAGGGCGCTGGTGGGCAGGCTGTCGCCGTCATTGGCGATCATCACGCCCAGCACGTCGCGCACGAAGGCGGGCGCATCTGCGGGCACCGGCGGGATGCGGTTGATGGTGCTGGTGACGGTGGCTGGGACCTTGACCTCGAAGAGGTTGGCCAGCGACTGGTCGACGGCCTCGAAGTTCTGCTGCACCACGGCGTCGCCGCGCTTGCCGTAGGTCTTCTTGATCGAGTCCTTGATCTCGGCGATCGCCTGGTCGGCGGGCAGCACGCCCGAGATGGCGAAGAAGCAGGTCTGCATCACCGTGTTGATGCGTCCGCCCATGCCGGTGGCCTTGGCCACCTTGTTGGCGTCGATGGTGTAGAAGCGCAGCTTCTTGGCGATGATGGTCTGCTGCAACTCGCGCGGCAGATGGGCCCATACCTCATCAGCAGAATACGGGGCGTTGAGCAGGAAGACCGCGCCGGGCGCGGCCAGCTTCAGCACGTCATAGCGCGGCAGGAAGGCGAAGTTGTGGCAGGCCACGAACTGCGCCTGGTCCTTGCCGATCAGGTAGGGGGCCTTGATCGCGGTGGGGCCGAAGCGCAGGTGGCTGGTGGTCATCGACCCGGACTTCTTGGAGTCGTAGACGAAATAGCCTTGGGCGAAGTTGTCAGTCTCTTCGCCGATGATCTTGATGCTGTTCTTGTTCGCACCCACGGTGCCGTCGGCGCCCAAGCCATAGAACACGCAGCGGACCGTCTCGGTCGGCTCGATATTGTAGGCGGCGTCGTAGGACAGGCTGCTGTGGGTGACGTCTTCATTGATGCCGACCACGAAGTTGCGCTTGGGCTGCGGCTTGGCGAGCTCGTCATAGACGGCTTTGACCTGACCCGGGTTGAACTCCTTCGACGACAGGCCATAGCGGCCACCGATGGTGGGGATGGAGCGGCCAGCTTGGGACAGAGTGGTGACCACGTCCATGAACAGGGGTTCGCCGACGCCGCCGGGTTCTTTGGTGCGGTCGAGCACGGCCAGGGATTTCACGCTGGCGGGCAGGGCGGCGACCAGCTCTTCGGCGGGGAAGGGACGGTACAGGCGGATGTTGATCGCGGCGACCTTCTCGCCCTGGGCGGCAAGGAAGCGGGCGGTCTCGGACACCGTCTCGGAGCCCGAGCCCATGGCGATGATCACGCGTTCGGCCTGGGGGTGGCCGACGTATTCAACCACTTGGTAGGCGCGGCCGGTGAGGGCGGCGTACTTGTCCAGGTACTTCTTCACGATGCCGCCGGCATTGGCATAGAACGGATTGCAGGCTTCGCGGGCCTGGAAGAACACGTCCGGGTTCATCGCCGTGCCCTTGATGGTGGGCCGGTCGGGGTTCAGGGCGCGCGCGCGGTGGGCGCGGATCAGGTCGGCGTCAAGCAGGCTGCGCAGCTCTTCATCGCCGGGCAGGACCATCTTGGCCACTTCGTGGCTGGTGCGGAAGCCGTCGAAGAAGTGGATGAAGGGCAGGCGCGTTTCCAGGGTCGCGGCATGCGCCACGGCGGCCATGTCGGCGCACTCCTGCACGTTTTGCGCCACCAGCATGGCCCAGCCGGTGGTGCGGCAGCTCATCACGTCGCTGTGGTCGCCAAAGATCGAGAGCGCGTGGGTGGCCACGGCGCGGGCCGACACGTGGAAGACGGTGGGCGTCAACTCGCCCGCCAGCTTGAACATGTTGGGCACCATCAGCAGCAGGCCCTGGGAACAGGTGAAGGTGGTGGAGAGGGAACCCGTCACCAGGGCGCCGTGCACCGCGCCCGCGGCCCCGCCTTCGTGCTCCATCTCGGCCACGGTGGGGACCAGGCCCCAGATGTTCTTCTTGCCCTTGGCCGACCATTCATCGGCGAATTCACCCATATTGGAGGACGGGGTGATCGGATAGATCGCACAAACCTCGCTGAGGCGGTGTGCAACCGAGGCCGCAGCTTCGTTGCCGTCGATGGTGATGTGCTTGCCCATGGGGTCCTCGTCTCGGGTTTCGGTCGGTAACTGACCGTCGTTAAAGCGTTAAAGCGGATAATAGGATCGTTTGATCCCAATATACGAACCCACGGTGCCTTGCGAGGGCTCCTTCGCCAGCATGCCCCATCCATGCGACCATTCATGCCTCTCATGGCAGGCATGCCGCATAACCTGTATGTGAAGGCACAATTGATTTGCCACGGGGCCACCGCCTAGCATAGGCTCCAAGCTTGGCCCCTGATGCGCAGGTGGGGCTGTTGGTGGTCCGGGGCTCGCGGACTTGAACGACGGCAACGCCCAGTGAGGGTGCGCCCTCGCAACTGCGCTCCACCCCCGGAATCCCCCATGGCTGATGCCGTCATGATCACTGCTGCCGCGCCGGGCGAGCATGGCGCCATCCTGGTCGTCGGCCTGCTCGCGGTGGCGATGGTGGGGGGGATGCTGACGGCGGTGTGGGCCTTGACCCGCTGGCTGGGGGGCATCCGCCCTGACCCGGCGCGCATGGCCACGTATGAATGCGGCGAAGTGCCCCAGGGCCCGGCGTGGATCCGCTTCAACAACCGCTTCGCAATCATCGCCCTGGTCTTCGTGGTCTTCGATGTCGAACTGGCCCTGCTGCTGCCGATCCTGCCCCGGGCAATGGAATTCATCGGCCAGGGTCGCGGCTTGGTGGTGTTCGCCGAGGTGGGGGCTTTCGTCTCCATCCTGCTGCTTGGCCTCGTCTATGTCGCCGCCAAGGGTGGATTCGCGTGGAGTCGGGAAGTCGGGGGGGGGACAGGGGGGACAACTGTCGCGAAGTCGCGGGGTCGCGGGGTCGCGGGGTCGGGAGTGGACGCAGGCACTGCCGGGGGGCGGTCGTGAAGGATCCCACCCAGCAGGAGCAGGTGCACTTCGCCGCAGTCGAGGATTTCCTCAACTGGGGCAAAGAGAACAGCTTGTTCTATTTGCTGTTCGCCACCGCGTGCTGCGGCATCGAAATGATGCAGACCGGCGGGCCGCGCTATGACGTCGACCGCTTGGGGATGATCCCCCGCGCCACGCCGCGCCAGGCTGACCTGATGATCGTGGCCGGCACCATCACCCACAAGATGGCCAGCCGCGTGCGCCTCTTGTACGAGCAGATGACCGAGCCTCGCTGGGTGATCAGCATGGGCAGCTGCGCCAATGCCGGCGGGCCCTTCAGCAAGTACAGCTACTCGGTGCTGAACGGCATCGACAAGCATGTGCCCGTGGACATCTATGTCCCCGGCTGCCCGCCCCGCCCCGAAGCCCTCATCGACGGCTGCAATGAGCTGCGCAAGAAGGTGCGGAAGTATCGGACGTTGGGTATACGTGACCGTAGTCCGGTGACTATTGAGACTACTGTCGCGGAGTCGCGGTGTCTTGGGGGCGAGCAGACAGCCGTCGCGGAGTCGCGGGGTCGCGGGGTCGCGGAGTCGACGACCGGACAGCCGAGCACGGAGGCGACTTCGTGAGCACCGAGGAACCGCGTGCTGTCGACCCCGCGACCCCGCGACCCCGCGACGTCGCGACGGCTGTCCCCGTCGACCCCGCGACGGCTGTTCTAGAGCGCTTCGCCTCCGTAACGGCCCATGTCACCGACAACCGTCAGCCCTACCTGCTGGTGCCGGCGGCGCTGATCGTCGACGTCACCCGCTTCGTACGCGATCACGTCGACATCCGCGCCGATGCGCTGATGAGCCTGTCGGGCTTGGACTTGTTGAAGTGGCCGGGCGCGAAAAAAGGTGAGTTCCCGTTCAGCGATCTGGTAGTGACCTACCACTTGTTCAGCTACCGCCATGCGCGTCGCCTGACCTTGAAGGTGCAGGTGCCGCGGACCGCGGCGTCGGTGCCCACGGTCACGGCGATCTGGCCGGTGGCGGGGCAGTTCGAGCGCGAGATCTTCGACCTCTACGGCGTGGATTTCCCCGGTCATCCGGACCTGCGGCGCATCATGATGCCGGACGACTGGGTCGGTCATCCGCTGCGCAAGGACTACGCCTATCCGACCGGCTACGGCGGCGTGGTGCTTAAGCGCGACGGCCAGCATTTCGACGACGGTCCGTATGCCGATCCGGCCCTCCCCAAGCCGGCCAAACCGGCAGCGGGGGGTGCGGCATGACGTTGGAAGCAGTCACCACCAGCGGCGACCTGATGCGTCTGAGCATGGGCCCGCAGCATCCCTCGACCCACGGCGTGCTGCGCCTGATCGTCGACACCGATGGCGAAGTGGTCAGCCGTGTGCAGCCAGACCTCGGCTTCCTGCACCGCTCGATCGAGAAGATCGGCGAGTGCGTCGATTGGGTGCAGTTCGTGCCCTACACCGACCGGGTGGACTATGTCTGCGCGATGAATTCGAACCACGCCTACTGCACGGCGGTGGAGGCCCTGTTCGGTACCGACCCGGCCAGCGCGGTGAAGGTGCCCCTGCGCGGCGAGTATATCCGCGTGCTCGTGGCCGAGCTCAATCGCATCAGCAGCCACCTGGTGGCGGTGGGGGCGATGAGCATGGATCTGGGCGCCTACACGCCCTTCCTGCATGGCATCGCTCAGCGCGAGACGGTGAACGACATTTTTGAGAAGACCTGCGGCGCGCGGTTGACCTACAACTACGTCACCGTCGGTGGGGTCACCCACGATCTGTATGTCGGGGCCGAGGACGACATCGCCCGCTTCTGCACCGAGCTGGAGCGCGAGATGCTGCGCTTCAACCGGCTGATCACCACCAATACCATCTTCCGCGACCGCTGCGCCGGGGTCGGCACCATCAGCGCCGAAGAGGCGATTGGCTGGGGCCTGGTCGGTCCCAGTCTGCGCGGCTCGGGCGTGGCCTTCGACGTGCGCAAGGCTGAGCCCTACGGCGTCTACGACCGCCTCACCTTCGACGTGCCGGTGGGCGACAATTTCGCCGGCAGCCGTGGCGCCAAGGGCGACAGCTACGACCGCTTCGTGGTGCGCGTCCTCGAGATCCTGGAATCGATCCGCATCCTGCGCCAGTGCCTGAAAGACATGCCCAAGCCCGGGCCCCAGGACAAGCCGGCCGATCCGGACACCGGCTGGCAGGCCGAGGTGAAGAAGGTGATCCTTCGTCCGCCCAAGGGCGAAATTTATCACCGGGTGGAGAACCCTCGTGGCGAGACCGGCTACCATCTGGTCAGCGACGGCACCAAAATCCCCTACCGCATCAAGATCCGCACCGGCTCATTCACCGGCGTCGGCATCTTCGAGCACCTCATGCGCGGCATCATGATCGCTGACATCGTCACCATCATCGGCTCGCTGGACATCGTAGTGCCGGAGATTGACCGATGAGTGGTCATAGGGAGCGCCGAGCCTGGGAGCGCCGAGTTGCACTCGGCCTGCCTTTTGCGGTCGCGTCCTGCACGTTCGCCAATGGACAACCGGCCGAGTACAACTCGGCGCTCCCAGGGGGAGCTCGCCCATGAGCTACGGTTACGCCGTCGACACCTTTTCGGCCTGGCTCGCCAGCTTTGGCCTGCCCGGCTTGCTGGCCGTGGTCATCGCGATCGTTTGCGTGTGGGTCCTGCCCATCGCCGCGGTGGTCTTCCCCATCGCCGGCCTTGGCCAGATCATCGAGCGCAAGATCGCGGCGGCGATCCAGCGGCGCATCGGGCCCAGCACGGTGGGCATCGACGGCGTGCTGCGCTTCGTCCTGGCCCTGAGTCTGCCCTTCCTGACAGCGCAGCGGCGCGAATTACTACTGCACCGCATTCTCACCCTGCCGGGCCTGGCCCTGGTCTTCCTCTTCCTGAAGCGCAGTGGCCTGGGCCAGCTACTGGCGGACGGGGTGAAGATGCTCGGCAAAGAGGACTTCTTGCCCGCGGGTGCGGACCGCTTCGTTTTCACCGCGGCGCCCTACCTGGCCCTGACCGGGGCCTTTCTCGGCTTCGTGGTGGTACCCTTCGGGCAGCACTGGGTGATGGCCGAGTTGGACATCGGCTTAGTCTACGTGGCGGCGGTGTCGGGTCTGGTGGTGCTGGCCCTGCTGATGGCGGGCTGGGGCAGCAACAATAAGTGGTCACTGCTGGGCGGCATGCGGGCGGTGGCCCAGGTGGTCAGCTACGAAATCCCCGTGGGCCTGTGCCTGGCGGCCGTGGCCCTGTGGTGCGGCACCTTGGACCTGCATCGCATCATCGCCTTCCAGGCGGTGGACCATCCGGTGTCCTTTCTGGGCTGGAATCTTTTCGCTAATCCCTTCATGCCGGTGATCGCCGGTCTCTACTTCTTCGCCGCCCTGGCGGAGTGCCACCGCACGCCCTTCGATCTGGCCGAAGCCGAGAGCGAATTGGTGTCGGGCTATAACACCGAGTACTCGGGCTTGCGCTGGGGCATGTTCGCCATGGCCGAGTACACCGACATGATCCTGGTGGGCTGCCTGTTCAGCGTGTGCTTCCTGGGCGGCTACCAGTCACCCTTCTTCGACGCCTGGATCACCGCCCTGCCGGTGTGGGCCGAGCTGCCCATCCATGCCGGCATCCTGGTGGCCAAGTTCACCGCGGTCTTGGCAGTGATGGTGTGGATCCGCTGGACCCTACCGCGCTTCCGCATCGATCAGGTCATGCGCCTGTGCTGGCTGAAGCTGGTGCCCTTGGCGCTGATCTGCCTGCTCGGCACCGCATTGACCCTGCTGCTGTCCGGGGCCTGGGATGGCGGCTTGGCCCCAGCCGCGGCCTATGGCCGCGTGACCCTGGCGCCGCACATCACCTATTCAGCCGCTGAGCATGCGGTCGCCTGGATCGTCGGCGGTGGTCTGATCCTGCTGGTGCTGGCCTGGGCGCGGCGCGGCCGGCGCGAGGCCATCCACCCGACCCTGGCCCGCCTGACCGGAGCCACCCCATGATCGCAACCTGGCTTAATGAGATCGTCGACGGCGTGCGCAGCTTCGCCATCGGCATGGGCACCACCTGGGATTTCTTCTGGGAAAACGTGCGGCGCACCCCTGGTGGCGCCGGCTCGGTGACCATGGAATACCCGGTCGAGCGGCCGCAGTTGGGCGAGCGCTATCGCGGTCACCTGCACAATCGCGTGGCCGACTGCATCACCTGCAATCTGTGCGCCAAGGCCTGCCCGGTGGACTGCTTCGTCATCGACGGCGAGCGCACCGAAGACAACAAGCTGCGCACCAGCCGCTTCGACATCGATCTGACCAAGTGTATTTATTGCGGTCTGTGCACCCGGGTCTGCCCCACCGACTGCCTGACCATGACCACGGATTACGAGGTCGCGCCGGACCGGCAGGATCCCAAGCGGGCGCAGCTCTTCCTGCAAACCCCGGCCCAATCGGCGACGCGCCTGGATGAGCACGCGGTCGAGCGCCTGAACCGCATCACCCGCACCGACTGGTCGCAGCTCAGCCAGGACGACAAGGACTTCCTCGCCCAACACGAAAGCCCCGACGGCAAGGCCATCATCGCCCTGTACGGCGTGGGTTATTACACGCCTGAGCACAAGGCGGAGGTCGACGCGATCCGCGAAGAGCGCAAGAAGGCCAAGGCTGCCGTCGATGCCGCTGCTGCTGCCGCGAAGAAGGCCGCCGCGGATGCTGCCGCCGCGCCGAAGGCCGCACCATGACCCTGGCGACGCTGGTCTTTCTCACCATCTGCGCCGTGACCCTGGCTGGCGGCATGGTCTGCCTAGTGGCGCGCAGCCTGATCCATGCGGCTTTGGGGCTGGGCGCGGCGATGGTGGGCGTGGCCGGTTTATATCTCTCTTTGCAGGCTGATTACCTGGCGGCGATCCAACTCATCGTCTATGTCGGTGGCGTGCTGGTGCTGATCCTTTTCGGGGTGATGTTCAGCAAGGATCTGCAGGGCAAGACCCAGCGGCCCCTGGTGCCGACCTTCGTGCTGGGCGGGTTGGTGACCGCGCTGGTGCTGGTATCGGCCCTGCGGCTGGTGGGCGGCGTGTTCACGCACGCCAGCACCCAGGCCGTGCCCCTGGCGACTTTACGCAGCGATCCTCTGACTCAGCCCGCGGCCATCAGTGGCCCCTTCGGCACGACCCTGGGCGACGCCCTGCTCGGCCCCTACCTGCTGCCCTTCATGCTGGTGGCCGTGCTGCTGACCGTGGTGCTGGTGGGCGCGGTGGCCACGGTGCGGCGGAACATCGCAGGAAGCGATGATGCCTGACATGTCCTCTGCCTGTCATGCTGTTGCCGCTGGCATCAGCCCGGACCATCTAGGTCCCTACCTCATCGTCGGCGCAGTGCTGTTCGCGCTGGGCGTGGGCGTGGTCGTGACCCGCCGCAACGCCGTCGGCTTCCTCATGGGCCTGGAGCTGATCCTCAACGCCGCCGCGCTGAACTTCGCCACCTACGCCCGCTTCCGCCCGCACGGCGGCGAACTCGACGGCCAAGTGATGACCCTGTTCATCATCGTCCTCGCCGCCGCCGAAGCCGCCGTCGCCCTCGCCCTCCTCTTCGCCGTCTTCCGCACCAGCGGCGACATCGACCTGGAGCAGACC
>JBBQTJ010000034.1:0-17615 GCA_038213315.1 Planctomycetota bacterium | reverse complement strand
CACGCACCTGTACGTGGCCACAGACCTGGGCGTGTTCCGTTCCGGCGACAGCGGTGCGACCTGGGGCGCCTGGGGCGTCGGTCTGCCACAGGTGGCCACCACCGACCTGCTGATCCACGCGGCCACGCCTGACACGCGCATCATTCGCGTGGCCACCAACGGACGCAGTGTCTTTTCCCGTCGTCTGGGTGCGGCCGGCGCGAATCCGCCTGCCACCACACCACCCGTCGAGTTGTACGTCCGCGATCATCGACTGGACCTCGGTTTGGCGCCGACGGTCTATGCACCGACTCTGACGGATCCTTCCAACAGTGCGTTGGTCCTCGCCCCGGGCGTCAGTCCGGATATCCGCTGTGACGCGCCTGATCCGGCTGGGGCCTATCAATTCCCCGCCGGCCACCAGATGAGCTTGGTGGACTTCTTCCAACTGGCCACCGACGACAGCGCCACCGTACCTACTGCGGCCCAGCCAGTGACGACCAGGGTGCAGGTGCTGGTCCACAATCGCGGCCCGCGCTGGGCCCACGACGTGCAGGTGGCGGTGTTGGTCGCCAAAGGTCAGCACGGCACGCTGCCGGCCTTACCGACTGGCTGGGCTGCGCACCTACGCACCGGCCAGCCGCTCAAGGATGCGAACTGGCTCACCGTCGGCTTCACCACCGTCTCCGACCTGCGCCCCGGCCATCCTCAGGTCGCCACCATCTTGCTGACTTCGGATCTGTTGCCCGACGCCGCTGCCCAGCCTGCCCGCACCCTGCTGGTGGCGCTGCACCATGCGGACGACCCGCTGCTGACCGATGAGCTCAGTGCCGAGACCGTCGCCGCCTCCTTGCGCCAGGTGGCTCTGCGCCACCTGACCGTGGTGCCCTATACGCCAATCGTGGCGGCCGGGCCCACCGTACCGTCTCGCTTCCTGCCCATCGGCCCGTCGCCGATGCTCAATGGCCTGGCCCAGGGCGGGCCGCCGGTGGCGGGCCGGACCCCGGGCTTGGCGGTTTCTCGGCACGGCGACGTCGTCTACGCGGGCACCGCCAATGGTGGTGTCTGGCGTAGCGACGACGCGGGTGGTACCTGGCGTTCGTGCATGGAAGCCTTCGATCTGGATCCGGCGGCCCTGCGCAGCGACAGCCTCGCCTGTCCCACGGTGGCGATCCACCCCGACCGGCCCGAGCGGGTCTTCGTCGGCACCGGCGAGACCTACTTGGTCAGCCAGCAGACCTATTTCGGCGTGGGCATGCTGGCTTCCTTCGACGGCGGCCGCAACTGGCTGCGCGAACCTACGGTGATCACCGCGCGACCGGTGCTGCCGGCTATCTTGCCGGCGATGACGCCGGTGACCGAGTCGGCGGTGCTGGTGGGCCAGGGCTGCTATGCCTTGGTGGTCGATCCCCAGGATCCTGAGCGGGCCATTGTCGCCAGCAATGCCGGCTGCTTCCTGCGGCAGATTGACGGGATTGGCGCCTTCCACTGGCGGCGATTGTGGTTCGCCACCACCGTCAACGGAGCCGGCAACGCCACCGCCGCCGTCGACATCGCCGATATCACCAGCGTGGCCTGCGCCGTTGCCGGCGGTGTGAGCACCTTCGTCGCTGTACTGCGCAGCGGACAGGTCTATCGCTGCACCAGCGCAGAAGCGGAATTCATCGCTGGTGCGCCACTCTGGCGTCCCCTCGGCCGCGCCACGTGGCCGATCCTGATCGGCGGTGGCTATCAGCCAGTGGCCGGTGCTCGCTGCACTTTGGCAATGAAGGAGGACGACGCGACGGTCGTTTATCTGATCCGCGCCGATGGTACGGCCTTCCGCTACGATGTTGGCACCGATGCCTGGGCCACCATCACGCCGATGCCCACCGACTTGCAGGTACCGCCCACCACGTGGGACAACGGTCAGGGCGAATACGACCTCTCACTGACCGTCGACCCCCGCAATGTGAACCGCATCGTCCTGGGCGGCGCCACCGTGCGCGCCACCGCCGACGCCCTGTCGCCCAATGGCTCCGGCAACTGGTTCTCGTCCATCTGGGACTGCACCATCGCCGCCAGCGGCGCCAATTGGAGCCTGGCCCCCACCTACATCGGCGCCCGCGCCCATGCCGATGTCCATCGCCTCCTATTCACTCCAGGCGATCCGACCCAGCTCTGGACCGGGTGCGATGGTGGCGTGTTCCGTTGCGATCGTTGGGACCAGCCCGGCGCATTCTTCATCCCGCGCAATCGCGGCCTGGCCACGCTCTCGGGGATGAGCGTCGATACCCATCCTCGCGAGGACGCCATCGTCCTGTTGTCGACCCAGGACAATGGTGCCGCCCTCTCCACCGGCACCCCCGGCTGGCGCATGGTCCTGCAGGGCGACAGCGGAGCCTCGATCTGGAACTGGGCGGATGCCCTCAACGGCGCATCCATCCGCACCCTGATTACCTATGTGCAGCTCGCGGTGCACCGCTTCACCGGCGGCGGCACGACCTATGTAGACACGGTGAGCCTGCCGGCGGTGGGCGATGCGGTGCCGTTCTATCCTCCGGTCATCGGCTTCCCACTGCCGGCCGTGATCCCACCAGCCCCGATCCCCGCGCCGTTCCTGGCCCAGGCGAGCCGCGTGCTGTATGGCGGCTGGCGCCTGTGGATCAGCGACACGTTCGGGGCGCCGCCGCCGTCCGGCGGGACTGGCGACTGGCGCTCGCTCCCCACCAATACCGCCACCGACCGCCTGGCCTCCATCCCGCAGGCAGCGCCGCTGCCCACGCTCTTCGAATTCATCACCGCCATCACCTTCCTGACCTTCAACCGCATCGTGGTGGGCACCAGCTTCGGCAACTGCTTCCTGTACGAGCGGCCAGGGGGCGTCGGGCCCTGGATCGGACAGCAGTCTCTTGCCCTGGCCGGCACCTGGCCGTTGACCACCTTTCCGGCGGCCTTCGCTGTGGTCACTGACCTCTGCCCTGATCCGACCGATGCTACCAACCGCGCGTTTTTCGCATCGGTCGGCGGCAATGCCGGCCGTCGTCGGGTGTGGCGCGGCCAGGTCACTCTGAACGGAGCCGGCAACGTCACCGCCACCGCCTGGAGCGTGCGGTCGGGTGCCGGGGCGACACAGCTGCTCAACGTCAACCACAATGCCATCGTCACCGATGGCAACGACCTGTACGTCGGCGCGGACATCGGCTTGTGGCGATCCACGGATAGCGGTGCCACCTGGATCCCATTTGCCGATGGTCTGCCTGACGCGGCGATTCTCGACCTGGAACTGGCCCCCAATCGCATCCTGCGGGTTTCGACCCATGGCCGCGGCACCCATGAGCGCCAGCTGCCAGCCGGCCCCGTTCCGCGCGTGCGCCTGGTGGTGCGCGAGACCATCCTCGATCGCGGCCTGCGTGCTGCCGTCTACGGCGGCCGGGACCATCTCGGCGTCGCCACCGTGGCCGCCGCCAGTCCGGACATCCTGGTGGATGCGCCGGTCGCTGGCGCCTACCAGACCTCACCGAACCAGGGTGTCGACCACATCGCCTTCGCCGGCCTGACCGATCGCAGCGGCGCGGTGGCCACCCACGCGGCGGGCGTGGTCAACCGCGTCCACGTCCAGGTGCAGAACTCCGGGGCCGAAGGCTGCTCGGGCGCCACTGTGCTCGTGTTGCTGGCCGAGGCGGTCGCTGGTGCGCCCCCGGCGCTACCGGCTGACCATGTGGCGGCCGTGCGCAGTGGATTGCTGGTCACCGGCGGTGGGTGGTCGACTATTGGTATCCGCCGCCTGGGTGCCCTGGATGCCAGCGAGCCGGTCATCGCCTCCTTCGATCTGCATTCAGCGCTGCTGCCCACGCCATCGGCCCTCGCGGGACATGCCGCCTGGTACCTGTTGGCGTTAGTGACGCACGAGCTGGATCCCTTCCCGGATCCAGCAATGGGCGTGCAGGCCTTGGCGGATGCCTATCGCCACGCGGCCTTGAAGGCGATCACCGTGACGGTGCTGCCGGGCACTCCGCCAGCCGTCCAAGGACCACCACGCGTCATCCCGGCGGCCCTGCCGTTGGCGGTGGCCATCGTGGCCGATCGTCGACTGGCTGAGCTGGCGCGCGAATCGCGCATCCGCGTAGTGTCGGGTGATCATCTCCACGATACGGATCATGCGCTGAACGCCCTGGTCCAAGCGGCCACTGCCCACCTGCGTGCCGGCCCGCTTCTGCCGGCTAATGCCGCCGCCGCCACCGGACTTGGACAGTACGTTGCCCTGGGCGCCATTGGCCTGGATCTGCCAGACTGGGCCGACTATCTGGAATCCCGGCCGGGCTGGATGCGCACGGCCTTGCGGCGTGGCAGCGCCGATGCGGATGTCTCCGCCACCGTGGCCGACGCGTTGACGGTGGTGGCGAAGACCGGCGCCTATGCCCTGCTTGCCACCAGCGATGTCCAGCAGCAGGCCCGCATCCGTGCTTTCTGCGCCGGTATGGCCTGCGCGGTCGCTGCCGAAGTCGTCATGGGTCCGGTGCTGCAGGGTATCGCCGCCCAGCGCGGACCGGCCGATCCAGGTGCGGTGGGCCATGCTGATCGCGCCATCGCTGAAACCTGGGTCAGCCGCGTCTTGCTGGGTGGCGTGCCAGAACGGGCCGAATTCGACGCCTGGTTCCCCCAGGACAGCGATCTGCCACCGGCCTTGTTGCCGGCCTTTGCCAAGGCCTTGAAAGAAGCGATCAGTGAAGACCAGGCTGCGCGCCGCGTGGCAACCACGTCGGCGCCGTCCTACCTGGCCACGCCGGATGGCGATGAACTTGCCGAAGGAGTGGCGCTGTGGCAGTCGACTCGCGCCCAGTCGAACTGGGGCATGGGCAACTGGTTCGCCGCGCTGCTGCCGGTGTTCCTGTTCCCCTCGCTGGGGGTCCTGCTGTCGCGCTTCGGCGACCATAGTGGACGCCTGTTGCGCATCACCGATGCGACCAAAGGAGCTGACGATCCCGCCAATGAAAGCGACGAGAAGAGCTGGTATCAGACCGCCAACTTCACCCTCGCCTGCGGTATCCCGGCACCCTTCGCGTATAATCTGGTCTTGTGGGCCCTGGTGCCACGGCGTGACGCCGACTTCGTGCAATTCACGGTCGCGGGCGGTTTGCGGACCGTCTTTGCGGTCGTCGCCGCCGGGACCATAGGCGCGGATGCGGGCCTGCGCTGGGGCCTGGTCTTCGTCCCCTGGATCGCCACTGATCTGTACTTCCTGGTGCGCTCAATCGTGCACTACGCCCAGGGCCGCCCGGGCTCCGGCCTGATGCATCTGATCCAGGTCTTGCCGTTGATGGGCTTGGGGGTGGCGTGGCTGTTCTGCCTGCTCATCCGGATCGCGAATCTGCGCAAAGACGAAGAGTTCTGGCCGATGTGGGCCCTGTTCACCGGCTTGTTGCTGGGTGGCGGACTGGTGATGGCGTGGCGCCTGGCGGCTGGCCGCGGCATCGTGCAGATGTTGCGGGACCGCCAGGATCCGGTGTTGGGCTTCGATGCCTTCGCCGGTCGCGACCTGATCGGCCTGCCGGCAGCGCGGGCACACGTCTTTGCTGAGCATCAGCTGTGGTCCCAGGCCGCCGGCGTCCCCGGCGAGCGTTTCCCGGCCGGCATGCGCCCCGTGCTGAAGCTGTGGCACGGCGATGCAGGGTGGGAGATTCATCCCCTCAGTGACCGCATCGAATTGCGAAAAAACGGGGCCGCGCCCATCATCGTGAATCTGCCCAAGGTACAGACCTCGGCCCAGCTTCTGACCAGCCTCACCGCGGCCGTGGCAGGTCTGCAGGGCAGTGTGGTCGACCCTGCTGGTTTCGAGCTGCCCTGGCCGGTGCGCATCGCGACCCATGGCGACGATCAGCCCACCTGGGCGGCGCACGATCGCGAGGCCGCGTTGTGGCGTCCCCTGGGCAGCAATGAGGGCGCGGCGTATCTGCTGCGTCATGCGCCGCGCAGCCGCACTGCCGCATCGGTGGGCGCCCCCACCGGCCAGTGGTCGCCCGCCGAAGGGGCACTGCGCGTGGTTCCAGACCGGGATGCGACCGATCCCCTGGGCACGGATCTGCCGGGCACCGCTCTGGGTCGGGCCGGCGATCTGGCTGCACTCTTCCAGCTGGCCCTGGCACCCATACTCACGCCGAGCCCAGGCCTGATGTCACCGCTGCTTGGGGTCTCAACACCACTGGTAGTGGGTCGCGAAGTCTTGCGCCGGTGGAATCTTGATGAACGGCGTGAGGCTGAATGGCGACTGCTGGTCGGGCTGGATGCCCTTACGGATCAAGCCGCAGAACGCCTATATCCCAGCGTCGGGGCCCCCTCCACTGCTGAGGCCGTGACGCGTCTGGGCATGCTGCCCACCCTGGATGCCTGGGGCAAAGCTTTACGCGATGACCGCATCGATCTGGATGCCGAGCGCACCTCCGTCGCCATGCCCCTGGTCCGGCCCCATGGTGAAGCCCCGCGTCCGGTGCTGCACCGCGAGTTGCGGGACGCGTTGAAGGTGCTGTTGAACGTACCGTAGGGCCGCGAGCGCATGCGCCGGAGATCCGGCGTGCGTGCTCGCGGCGACGATTACTTGGTCGCGCTGTCGGCGACCGTGCTGGCTACGGCGGCGGGCGTCGCGGTGATGACGGCGGCGCTGGCGCTGGTGGCAGTGGCCATGTCGCGCTTGAGCTGCCAGTATTGTACGCGGGCCATGACCAGCAGCGATTCGGCACCAACGTCATTGCGGCTGGTCAGGGGCTCCAGCTTGTCGATGGCTTCGGCCAAGCGGTTTTGGGCCACCAGGGTGCGGACATAGCCCAGCACGGCAGTGAGCTGGTAGTCAGGGAACTTGGCACCTGCCAAGCGCTCGGCCTGGGCGTAGGAGGTTTCGGCGGTGGCGGCATCCCCGGCTTGTTCCTGCACAGCGGCCAAGGTCAGCTGGGCGACCAACTGGATGGCGTCCTGGCCATCGGCGTGGGCGAAGTCCACGGCCTGCTGGGCCATGCCACGGGCTTCGTCGATTTTGCCGTCTTCCAGCAACTGCTGCACCACTTCAACAGCGGCGCGAGCTTTGAAATACGGAGTCACGGCGGAGTTGTCGAGCAGGCTACGGAACTCGGCCGTGCGCTTGACTGGCTCGCGCTCGCCTTGCGCTTTTTGATAGAGGGCCGCAGCGGCGGCCTCGGGGGCGCTCTGGATGACCAAACGATGGAAGGCGCCGGCGGCAATGACCACCAGGATCAAAACGGCGGCATAGAGCCACCAACGACGGCTTAATTGTTGGGAAAAACCCTCGAGCCGGTCGTAGATCGGGTCTGAATAGCTGGTGGTGGGTGCGGTATCGGGAAGCTGCGCCATGGGATCCTACCGCGCGACCGGCGGCGGATCCGCCGGAGCGAGCGAGAGGCGGATGGTAGTGACGTCGCCATCCCGTCCAGCCTGGATAGCGAGGTGCTCATGGCCACGGTGCCACTGCTGACTCAACCCCTCGGTCGGCTCGGCGACCCAGCCCAAGGGTGGCAACTCGCGGGCAAAGCGCCGCAACGGCATCTCGGGGTCCTCGGCGGTGCCGCCGGGACGGGTCTGGAAGGCGACCTCCACCCGCCGCAAGGTGCCGCCTGCATAGCTGACCGCCAGCGGTTCGGGCTCGATGGCCAAGCCGTATCCGGCCAGCACGAAGAGGGTCAAATCAGGAAAGGATTCGGGTTGAAAGGCGGCGGGCCGCTTGGCCGGGGCCTGCCGCGGTTCGGGATCGCTGCAGGAGGACATGACGGCCACCACCGCCAGGCCAAGGCCCAGCCGCGCGGCCCACACCTGCGGACTCATGCCTGCCGATAGGTGAACATGTGTCCGGCGATGATGATCACATCGCCGGCCTTGAGTTCGCGCTCGGTGATTTTCTGTCCATTCACCTTCACTGCGCGCCAGCCGCCCATGCTGAGCAGGCGGTGACTGGTACCCGTGCGGACAATCTTGGCCTGCAGCGGCTTGACCAGGAAACCCTTGGCCGGCACGTCAGCACCCTGATTACCGAGGGTGGTTTCGTCTCGCATGAGCTGCATGACGACGTCGCGGCCGCCCTGAGAGATCACCAGCGCCATGCGCTTGGCATCCTGGGCCGCAGCCATGGCCTTGGCCAAGGCCGCCTGGTCGACAAACATGGTCATTTCGCCGCCCATACCGGCGGGACCCTTCTTGGCCCCGGCGCTCTGGGCGTAACCATGGGCATCGAACACCAGGCTGTGTTTGCCCAGGATGACCCGCTCTTGATTCTGGAGGATGTGCTTGGTGACTTTGGTGCCGCCGACGAAGGTGCCGTTGTTGGACCCCTTATCGACCAGGGCCCAGCCCGAGCCGTCACGAACGATGGAGCAGTGGTGCCGGGACACGCCCAGGTTGTCTACTACGATGTCGCAATCCATCGCCCGACCAACGCGCAGTTCGTCCTTCTCCAGGTTGTGTTCGGTTTCGATGTTCGAGCCGAACATCACCGTGATCTTGGCCATGATGCAACCCTAACGTGAGGAAGGTGCAGGGTAGGTGCCCACGGTATGCGCGTCAATGTCCAGGCTGTCGGTGCTGATCAGCGGGTCGGCCACCCCGCGATTCCCATTTAAAGCCTACGCGGCGGTGGGAGGTCTGCGCAGGCATTCTTGCAAAAGGAGCAATAAAATGTCGGAAAGTCGATCTTTTACGTTGAAATTGACCGTCTAGATGCATTGACTCCGTCATTTTTTTGCGAGAATGATCGTTATGAGCACCGCCACCCTCCCCGCCACCCAGACTGCTATCCAGCTCGTCGGCCCCGACCTGCTCAAGCTCAATCCGGCGAAGGCGGTGGTCCGGCCCGGTCCGACGCAGATCCTCGGCAAGGTCGAGTGCGTCGGCCTGTGCTTCAGTGACATGAAGCTGCTGCACCAGTTCGACAAGCACGCCCGCAAGACGCCGGTGCTGCAGCACCTCGCTGCGTCGGTTTTGAAAGAGATCCCCAGCTACGTGCCCGAAGGTTCACCTACCGTACCCGGCCACGAAGTGGTCATCCGGGTGGTTGAAGCGGGCGCCAAAGTCACCAGCGTGCAGGCCGGCAAACGCTACCTGGTGCAGGCTGACTGGCGCGACCTCAAAACCGCCGGCAGCAACGGCGCCTTCGGCTACAACTTTGAAGGTGGCCTGCAGGAGTTCGTGCTGCTCGACGAGCGCACTACCCTGGCCAAGGATGGCACCAGCTACCTGATCCCGGTCACCGATGAACGCAGCGCCAGCCAATTGGCCCTGGTCGAACCCTGGGCCTGTGTCGAAGAAGCCTTCATTCATCATGAGCGCGGCACCCTGACGGCCGGTGGCACCCTGCTGCTGGTCACCAGCCCCGGCGCCACCGCGGATCTGTCTGACCTTGATACCAGCGTCAGCGGCAAGCGGCTGTGCCTGGGCGACTGCACACCCGCCGCCGGCTTCACCTGCATTGCCCGCGACCAACTCGCCGCCGGCAGCGTAGACGACATCCTCTTCGTCGGTGCGGATGCAGCCCTGGCTGAAGATGTCATGGGCCTGATGGCCACCAATGGCCTGATGGTCATCGCCCAGGCCGGGCAGACCTTCGGCCGTCCACTGCAGACGCCGGTGGGCCGCGTCCACTACGGCAATGTCCGCCTGATCGGCACGAGCGGCGCCAAGCTGTCTGAAGCCCTGGCGCGCATCCCCACCGACGGCGAGGTCAAGCCGGGCCAAGCGGTGTCGGTGGTCGGCGCGGCCGGCCCGATGGGCACCATGGCCACCATCCGCCTGGTCTCGACCGGGTTGAAGGGCCTGACCGTCGAGGCCGCGGACATGGCCGTCGACCGCCTCGCGGTGCTCAAGAGCAAGGCCGAGCCGGTGGCCAAGGCCCGCGGCGTGGCCCTACGCTGCTACAATCCCAAGGAAGAAAAAGGCAGCGGCAGCTACGATTACCACATGATCATGGTGCCGGTGCCGGCCCTGGTGGCCGCCGCGGTCGGCCAGTCCAAGCCCAATGCGGTGATCAACATTTTCGCCGGCATCGCTGCGGACGTGAAGGGCGCCATCGATCTGGACACCTACTGTGCCAAGGGTCTGTACTTCATCGGTACCAGCGGTTCGACCATGGAAGACATGATGGTGGTGCTAGGCAAGGTGCTGGATGACCGTCTGGACACCAATATCTCGGTGGGTGCGATCAGCGGCATGGGTGGAGCCATCGCCGGCCTGGATGCGGTGAAGAACAACACCATCGCCGGCAAAATCCTGGTCTATCCCCAGCTCGGCAACTTCCCCCTCACCGTGATGGAGGACCTGGTCGCCAAGTACCCGACAGTGAAGGCCAAGCTAGTAAATGGTTGCTGGACCAAAGCGGCCGAGGACGAACTGCTGCGGGTGGCCGTCACGGCCTGAAGACCCGGCGTCGCCACCTCGGCAGCTTGCCTATTGACGGTCGACGGGGTTCCGTCGACCGTCTTTTTTCTTTTGGAGCCATTCATGTCCCAACTCGTCGCCGTCATCGATATCGGCAAGACCAACAAAAAGGTCGTGCTCATCGACGAATCCCTGCAGGCCGTGGCCACGCGCCAACAGTCCTTCCCGGCCCAAGCGGGGCCCGACGGCGTCCTGGTGGAACAGACCGAGGCGATCTGGGATTTTTTGACCGCCACCTTGGGTCAACTTTTCCGCGCTCACCCCTTTCAAGCCATCGCCGTCACCACCCATGGCGCGACTTGGGCCGGACTTGCTGCGGACGGTGGACTGGCCTTTCCGGTGATCGCCTACGAACACGGTTTGAACGAGGCCGAGCAGACCGCCCTCGATGCAGAGTTCTACCGGCGCTGCGGCCCACTGCCGCGCCTGCAGGACGAGACCGGCTCCTGTGATCTGCCCTTGTTGATCAATCCCGCCAAAATGGTGCTGTTCGCCCAGCAGCGCTGGCCCGCCCAGGCCGCGCGGTTGGCGCGCCTGGTCAATTACCCGCAGTACTGGGGCTATCGCCTGACCGACGCCCTCGCGGCCGAGCCCACCTATACGGCCAACCATTCCTTCCTGTTCGATATCCGCCGCGGGGTGCCCAGCAGCGCGGCCATCGCCCTGGGCGTGGCCCACGCCGTCGATTGCACCTTCAAGCGCCCGTGGGACCGGCTGGGCACGCTGACGCCCGTCTTGCAGCAGCGTCTTGGCCTGCCTGCCCTGCCGGTGGCGGTCGGCATCCACGACTCCAATGCCGCCCTGTTGCCCTATCTGGTCAAGCACCGTGAACGTGATTTCGCCCTCAACAGCACCGGCACCTGGTGCGTGGCCATGCACCGGGTCAGCCAGGTCGCCTATGCCCCGGACGAATTGGGACAGAAGGTCATCTTCAACCTGGACGCCTTCGGCCAGCTCTTCAAGACCAGCTTTCTGATGGGCGGCCAGGATTATGGCCTTTATCACGAGTTGATCGGCGGCAGTGATCCTGCCTTCGTCGCCGAGCGGCTCAATGCCGTGCTGGCGCGGACCGGTGACGCCATCCTGCCCGGTGCCTTCCCCAGCCAGTTCCCGCGCTGCAGCGGCGGCGCCTTGGCCGATGGTCGCACCGTGTCCTTGGCCGACGTGAAAGCCGGACGCGGGCCCGCCTGGTTCAGCGACGCGGCCATTGCCCATGACCTGCTGAATATCAGCCTGGCCTTGCAAACCGAAGTCGCCCTGCGCCGCACCGGCATTGGCGCCACCACGGCGATCTTCATTGAAGGCGGCTTCCGCAATAACGGCACCTTCCTGGCCGTGCTGGCGGCGCTGTTCCCCACCAATCCGGTGCTGTTGACCAATCTGGCCCAAGCCACCGCCAGCGGCGCCGCGCTGCTTGGCCATGCCCTGCTGGCCGGCACCACGCCGGCCGAGGTCGCCCAGGCGGTGGTGATCGAAGAACAAGCCGTGGCCCGACCGGCCCTGCCGGCCTTGGCGGCCTATCGCACGGCGTGGCTCACGGCAGCCGGCTAAACGCTTATTCGATCAGCTGCGCCGCCGTGGCTCGGGACCCTGCGGGCAGCTCACCCAGGCGGCCGGCGGCCAGGGCGGCGGCGGCATTATCGCGGCGGCGCGGGCCGATCCCCGGCAGGCAGTCTGCCACCCAAGGCGTGACCTGAGTCTTGAGCAAGCGCGGCGGTATGGCTGGGCTGGGGGTCGGACGTAGCAGCAGGTTGAGCACCAGCAGGCTCAGCAGCCCGACCGCCAGCATCCCCTGGGCCCGGTCAGCAGTCACGGCCGAACGGCCCGGCAGAAACGAGCCACGCCGGCACCATCCGCATGGGCGCTGGCTTGCAGGCCCACGGCCTTGCACAAGGCCAGCACGGCATCGCTTTGCCGATGGCCATGTTCAAGCCACAGCACTCCACCCGGCACCAGCAGACGCGGAGCATCAGCGACTAGGCGGCAGATCAGTTCCAGGCCATCAGCCCCGGCAAACAGCGCCATGGCCGGCTCCATGGCCAATTCAGGATCGCATTCGCCCCGTTCGTTCTCGGCGATGTAGGGCAAATTGGCCACCACGGCGTTCCACCCACCGGGCAGCGCCGTCGCCAGGTCCCCGTGATGAAAGGCGACCACCAGCTCCAGCCGTTGAGCATTGGCTCGTGCGACCTCCAGGGCCGCTGGGCTGGCATCGACGGCGGCCACTTCCAGATCGCCACGCTCATGCTTCAGGGCCAAGGCGATGGCTCCGCTGCCGGTACCGACATCAAGGACCCGCGCACCGGCGGCCAGATCGGCGAGCACGAGTGGGATCAGTTCCTCGGTCTCGGGCCGCGGGACCAGCACCGCTGGGGAAACGCTGAGTGACAGCGAGCGGAACGGTTGGCTGCCAAGCACATAGGCGAGCGGTTCGCGCCGACCGCGCCGCGCCACGCGCTCGCGCAGGCGAGTGACCTCGTCGTCGCTCAAAGGCTGATCGAAGCGGGTATACAATTCCAGGCGCGTCAGGGCCAGGGTGTCGGCAAAGATCCACTCCGCCTCACGTCGGCCATTGCCCAGCCCCTTGCCCGTCAGCCAGGTGGCGGACTTCTGCAGGAGTTCCATCAAGGTCGGCGGGGCCATGGCCGGATCGGACGGCGGACTAGCCGCCTGTCCAGTCCATTGCCCTGCCGCGATCCCTGGCCATGACTGCGCCATGGGCGAAGCGAGCTTGCTGATACTGCTCGGGCTGATGTTGGTGGTGACCATGGTCTTCCACCGCCTGGGAGTCAGTGCGCTGGTCGCCTACCTGGCCACCGGCGCCCTGGCCGGACCAGGCATCCTGGGTCTGGTGGATCAGCACCAGATCGGCCCCCTGGCCGAAATCGGCGCCAGCCTGCTGCTCTTCAGCCTTGGTCTGGAGATGGACGTGGACGGGTTGCGCCGGCATGGCCGCACCCTGGCCATCGCTGCGCCGCTGCAGATCGGCCTGACCGTGCTGGCGATCGGCGGGCTGTGGTGGCTCCTCGCCGAGCCGGTGTCCCACGGCGTGGCCCTGGGCGCGTGCCTGGCCATCTCCTCGACGCTGCTGCTGCTGCGCGCCCTGGAAGAGCGCCGCTGGCGCACCCGCCCCGAAGGCCAGGTCTCCCTCGCCATGTCCCTGAGCCAGGACGTGGCCCTGGGGCCTCTGTTGATCGTCCTGTCCTTCCTGATCCCAGTCGGCCAGCAGCCCCACTGGTCGCTGCAGCTCGGGGGCCTCGCTGCCTGCCTGATCGCCACGTGGGCAGTGCGCCGGGCCCTGGGCAGTGCCCTTATCGCCCGCATCCGGGCCACCCAACTACCAGAATTGGAAGTCGCCTTCGCCGTGATGATGGCCCTGGGCGCCGCTGCTCTGACGCATGCCTCCGGCCTAGGCTCGGCCCTGGGCGCCTTCAGCGCGGGCCTGGCCCTGGGCGCGCCCCAGCATGCCCGCGCCATCGACATCTCGGTGCGTCCACTCCAGGCCCTGACCGCCATATTCTTCTTCGTCGCTACCGGTGCGATGTTCGATCCGCTCTTCGTATGGCAGCACCTGGGCCTGGTGCTGAGCGCCCTGGTGGTCGGCGTGGTGGTGAAGATCGGCATCGCCAGCCTGGCCCTGGGCCTGGGCGGCCTGAGCTGGCGCTCAGCCCTGGGCTGTGGCCTGCTGCTGGGCACCATCGGCGAGTTCAGCTTCGTGCTCGCCGCCGCCGCCTTCGCCAACAGCGAGGACCCGGCCGTGCAGCGCCTCTACCAGCTGGTGGTTGCGGTTACCTTCCTCAGCTTCCTATCCATGCCCCTGCTGGTGCGCCTGGCGGCCCGCTACCTGCCCCGTTCAAACCTTGAAACCATCACCGCCAGCGGCGCGACCATCGTCGTCGCCGGCCTAGGACCGGTGGGTAACACCGTGGTCGAGACTTTGCGCGACCACGGACATCCCCTCTTCCTGATCGACCGCAACCGTTCCCTGCTACGCACCTGGGATGGCAGCCCCGGAGTCACCACCCACTACGGCCGCATCGAGGATATGGAGGAGTGGCTCCCCCTGGTCGGCCATCGCCCCAGCCTGGTAGTACTGACCTTCCCCATCGCCGACGCCTCGGCAGCCGTAGCCCGTCGCCTGCGCGAACTGGATCCCAGTCTGACCATTCTTGCCCGCTCGCCCTTCGAAGCCCAGATCGCCACACTGCGGGCCGCCGGCGTGCAGTACGTCATTTGCGATGAGCACGAAACCGCCCGCGCCTTGCTGCCCTTACTCCGCGACGCCCTGCGCAGCCGCGGTGTCTCGGCCGAGACAGCGATCTTCAAGCGCAGCGCCCTAGGGATCGATCGGATTGACAAAACCACATCGTCCCCATAATCCCAACCTCACCGCGACAAGCTCCCATCGTCTAGCGGCCTAGGACAGCGGATTCTCAGTCCGCGAACTGGGGTTCAAATCCCCATGGGAGTACCAAGACACAACCCCGGTTAGCAGCCGGGGTTGTGTTGTTTCCAGGGCGAAGGGTCGGTGATGCGCCAAGGGACCCGTCCCACGCCCGTCCCACCGCAAAACGGCAGCCACCCCGGCCTGACCATGCCACAGCGGCCGTTTGGCCGATCCTGTAGGGCACATCCGATCAGGAGGGGTTCAGGCTTGGACATGGGCTTCCTTGCTCCGATTCCCAGTGAGCCCCGCCCCTCCCGCCGCTCCAGCCACGCCCGCTGGCTCTCGGTCAGGTGGCGGCCAGCTCTCCGGGGCCGGGCCGATAATCCCGAAAATGTGTGTTTGGCTAACACGCGTTCCATAACGCAAGCACCCCTAGTGATTCAAGGCACCCCTCCCCCTTTCCGCTGATCGGCCAGCCTGTCCACCCTTCCCAACCCGGGCAGTGCGACCCGGGTTCCTGTGCCCGGGTCAAGCCGACCCACTGCCACCGACCAGCTCCCGACCAGCCACCGACCAGCTCCCGACCAGCTCCCGGCCAGCTCCCAGCCAGCAGGCAGGCAGGCCAGGGAAGGCGAGGGGCCAGGATCTCCTCCACAGGTTGGCCCGTGCCCCAGCCCCAGGCGACAGGCCCCAGGATCACCGGAAATAGGCCTCGCCGCTATCTCCGCGTCACCGGCAACAGGCCTCACCGCTGTCGCCGACTATTCGGGGAGGAGTCGGGGAGCATTCGGTGAGGGGAAAACAGGGGGTTGAGGAGTGGGACACACAGGTATTGCCGCGCCGGGAGCAACCAGCCGCGCAGCTATCGACACGGCGGCGCAGGACAGGCCGCGCATCTATCACCCGCCCCGCCCCTCGTCCGTCCAGGGAAACGTCACACAAATCACACAAAAGGGGCCGGTGCTCATGCTGCCCCCCGTCCGTCCAGGGGAAGGTCACACAAATCACACAAAAGCAGGTCGGGATGCACCTGCCACAACTCCGCTGGCCTCCCGCGATTGCCGGCCTCGCCGGGTCCAGGTCGCACCGCCCCATGCTCAACCAGGACGGCCAGCACCGGGCGGAAGGCCCCCATGTCAGGGATGGCAGAATCACGAACCAGGGCGAACAGGTCACGGGCTGTCATGCTGGCCCGCCCTCGCCGTTGCAGCGCGCGCCACAAGCGCCGGGCGTGATGCGCCTCGGGCCTCTCGGCGGCATCCCCCAGCACCGCCCGATGATGCGCCAGCAGAAACGGCGCCCATGCGCAGGCGGCGCGCATACTCGCTCCGGCCACCACCTCGGCGCATGGATCGCGAAGCAGGGTAAAGGCCAGGGCCAGGCGAGCGCAGGCGCCGGGCAACTTGGAGGCGAAGCCAGACACGGCGGCGAGGTCGGCGCCCTCGGCCAGGCGCGGCTCCAAACTGCCACGCAAGTCCCACAGAATCCGGCGGGCCTCGGGGTCGATGGTCAGGATGCGCGGCAAGGAGGTGCAGCGGCGCGGCTCGCCATCGTGGCCCACAATGCAGCGCCCGGGCCAGGGGAGGTCGAGCAGGCGATGAATGGCCTCGCTCCACCACGCGCCAACGTGGTCAGGCACCGGGGCAGGATCAAGCAGGCGGGAGCCCATGCGGCTCGGCGGGTTGATCAACAGCATGCGGTCGATGAGCCCGCGCCCCTTGGCCGCACGGTCGGCCAGCACAGCGCGCACAGCCTCGGGCTGGACGGCCAGCACCATGGCCACCGCAGGGCGGTCGAGCGGCACCACGCGCCCACCGGCGCGCCGGGTCGTGATCGGATCGCCTGCATGCGCGCACAGCAGCAGGTCGATGCTGGGCCCGGCGTTAGAATATCGCGCGCCCATCAGCTCCGCTGCATCAGCCTCGGCGCTCACGATTCCCACCTTTTCGCCGTTGGATTCAAGCAGGTCGCGCAAGCCCTCCGGCGTGAAACTCTGCGCCAACAGGTCAGGGCTGGCCAACTTGGCGGGCATCGCGTCCAGCTCGGCGGCGAGGTCCAGGGCCTCGGCGCGCGCCCGGGCGGCAGCCTCGCCGGCCCCCTTCGCGGCCTTGGAGCGCAGAGCGCCCAGCTCGGCATCCATGCAGCGGCGGCGCTCCGCGTAGCGGGCCAAAGGCACAGCCAAGCGCTCGCGCTCGCCAGACGTCCAATCGTTGAACGGACGCACCAGCATGCCAAGGCTGGCACTTTTCCGCTCGCCGGGTCGCAACAGCGGCAGAACCCACAGGCATGCAGGCTCGCGCCATCCCGGGCACAGCTCCACCTCGGCGGCGCGCGAGACTGCCAGGGCGGCGAGCCCGACAGCGGCGCCCGCGATCAACTCACGCGGAACCTGTAGGGCCTCGGCTCCGCTGTCGATGAGGTCGGCCAGCTCGGGCAGGTCGCGCGGGATCATCGCCAGCAGGTCGAAGGGCGGCGGCTCGGCGGCGCCACGGATCGGAACAGGCGCCGGCCAGGGGTCATCGGCACGCGCCTCAGCCCGGGCAGGCTCGGCGTTGAGCAGCCACCCGCGCCCACGCTTCGGCGGCTCGGCCTCCACGCTGGCCAGCGCATGCTCCAACTCGGCACGACTCCACGGGGGATTGGCCCGCTCCGCGTTCCAAGTGTCGAGGCAGCGCCACAGGCCGGCGCCGGTCAGGTCGAAGCCATCGCGCAGGGCGCGCACCACAGCCACTAGGGCGGCGCTTCCGTTGGAGCCCTCCACCGATTCCGGCATGCGCTGGACGTAGGCCAGGGCGCGGCGCTCCGCCTCAGCCTCGGGCACCTGACGCGGCGGATCGGA
>JBBQTJ010000033.1:0-17645 GCA_038213315.1 Planctomycetota bacterium | reverse complement strand
GGCTTCTGATTGCCCCTTGGCTCAGCCGAGGCCGGTAGCTTCGAGCAGCGCGCGGACGCTGGGTTCGCGGCCACGGAAGGCTTTGAAGACTTCGAGCGGGTGCTGGCTGCCACCAAGGCTAAGGACGGTGTCGCGGAAGCGGCGTCCGGTGGCGACGACGGCGGCGGGATCGTCGAGGCCGGCGTCGATGAAAGCTCCGAAGGCGTCGGCGCTGAGCACTTCGGCCCATTTGTAGCTGTAGTATCCCGCCGCGTAGCCACCGGCAAAGATGTGGCTGAAGCTGCACAGGAAACGGTCGTCGGGTAGGGGCGGCAGGATGGTGTTGTCGGCGGCGATGCGGCGCTGGACGTCGAGGACGCTTTCCTCGCCGTCGGGGCGATAGCTGTGGTGCAGATCCAGATCGATGGTCGAGAAGTAGACCTGCCGCAGGGTCGTGCTGCCGGCGCGGTAGGTGCGTGCGGCGACGATTTTGCGGTAGAGGTCGTCGGGCAGGGCGACGCCGGTCTGCCAGTGGCGGGCTAGGCCGTCCAGGGTCGGGCGGTGATAGCACCAGTTTTCCATGAACTGGCTGGGCAGCTCGACGGCGTCCCATTCCACCCGATTGATGCCGGCGCATTCCGGGTGGGGCACGCGGGTCAGCAGGTGTTGCAGGCCGTGGCCGAATTCGTGGAAGAGGGTCTCGACCTCGCGGAAGGTCATCAGGCTGGGCGCGTCGCCCACCGGCGGGGTCTGATTGCAGACCAGGTGCGCGACCGGCAGACGCAGGCTGCCATCGGGGCGGATGGTGCGGTCGACCACGTTGTCCATCCACGCGCCGCCGCGCTTGTCGGCGGGGCGGCTGTAGGGGTCGAGCCAAAAGGCCGCGATATCCCGACCGTCGGCGTCGGCGACGCGGAAGAAGCGGACCGACTCATGCCACACCGGGGCCTCGCCGTCGGCGGCGCGCACGGTGATGCCGAAGAGGCGCTGCGCGAGGGCGAACATGCCGTCGAGGACGCGTGGCAGGGCGAAGTAGGGGCGCAGCTCTTCGTCGGTGTAGGCGAAGCGGGATTCGCGCAGGCGCTCGGCCCAGAAAGGCACGTCCCACAGGGCCAGCTCAAGGGCTGGCTCGCCGCTGGTCTGACGGGCGAACGCGGTGAGGTCGGCCAGCTCGGCGGTGGCCTTGGGCCGGGCGGCCCTACGCAGTTCATCCAGCAGGCCGTGCACTGCGGCGATGCCGGGGGCCATTTTGCTGGCCAGGCTCAGCTCGGCATAGCTGGCCTTGCCCAGCACGCGCGCCTGCTGGTGGCGCAGGCGCAGGATGCGCTCGATCAACGGCAGATTGTCGGCCTCGCCGGTGGCGGCGCGGGTGATGAAGGCGCGATAGAGCTGCGCACGCAGCTCGCGGTCGCGGCAATGCTCCATGAACGGACCGAAGACCGGGCCATCGAGGCTGACGCGCCAGGGGCCAGCTTCTGGGGTGGCGGCGGTCTCGCCCGCGGCGCACGCGCCGGCGGCCATGGCCGCACGCAACGATGGCGGACAGCCCTCCACCTGGGACGGATGGCTGACGGTCAGGCTGAAACCCTTGGTCGCATCCAACACGTGATTGCTGAAGCGGGTCGAGAGCTCGGCCAGTTCCATCGCCGCCGCCTGGAAGCGGGCCTTGGCCACGCCATCCAGACCGACGCCGGACAATTCCGCATCCCGCAGTATCCCGGCGACCACACGGCGCTGGCCGCCATCGAGCTTGGCGAAGTCAGGTCCGTCGCGCAAGGCGCAGAGGCGTTCGTACAGGGGCCGGCTCTGGCCGATGCGCATGTACACGGCCACCACCTCGCCTTGCACCGCTTCGTGGGCGGCGCGCAGCTCGGGCGTGTTCTTCACCCCGGTCAGGTGATTTACCGCGCCCCAGGCGTCATTGAGCGGCTGGCTCAGGACGGTGAGGCGGGCGACCAGGCCATCCCAGGTGGCGGGCCCGGCGGCCTCAAGCGCATCCAGATCAGCAGCCAGGGCGGCCACCAATTGGCGGATCGCAGGCACAACGTGCTCGGGCTGGATCAGATCATAGCGGGGCAGCCACCCGGCCAGCAGCAGGGGATTCGCGTCGGAGGCAGCCGTAGTCATGTTAGGCGACCTTGATGATGCCGAGGCGGTTGCAGAGCGTCAGGATGGTATGCTTGGCCTGGGTGCGGCTGACCCAGTGACGGTTCTGGATCTTGGCCGCGAGCAGGTCGATGCGCTGCTGGGACTCGGCCAGGTCGGCCGGCGTCAGGCGCGGACAGGCCGCCTTGAGGTCGGGGAGAAGGCGCTGCCAGTCGGCGTTGTCGAAGGTGTTCATGGGGGTTCAGGTCGCGGGGTCAGGGGTCGCGGGGTCGAATGCGGCGACATGGTGGGCGCAGTCGGGGGAGGGGAAGGGCCGGACCGATGCCCCCAATGGCCCTCGGGGAAGGGCCACCTGAAAGCGCCGAGTTGCACTCGGCACGGAAAAAAGCAGCCCGCGTCAGCGGGCTTTCCTAATGTTCCGGTCCTTATCCGAGGGCCATTGCCGATGCCCCTGTACCGCCGCCATAAGGCAGCACGCTGTGGTCTGTCTCGACCCCGCGACCCCGCGACCCCGCAGCGTGCCCCCATGCCCACCCTCTTCACCAAGATCATCGCCGGCCAAATCCCCGCAGCCTTCGTCTTTCAAGATGAACTGTGGGTCGGCTTCCTGGACATCCATCCCAGTAGCGCAGGCCATGCTCTGCTGGTGCCGGTGGCAGAGGGCGGGTCCGTGGCCGACCTGCCAGCCGCGACCCTGGCGACCTTGGGCGACCGCCTCGCCCGCCTCATCCGCGCCGTGAAGACCGGCACCGGCTGCGACGACGTCCACGTGGTGGTGAACGACGGGCCCGCTGCCAGCCAAGAGGTGCCCCACGCCCACCTGCATATCATCCCCCGCTGGACCGGCGACGACCGCCGCCCCTTCGCCCAGAAGCACGTCTATGCCGAGGGCGAGCTGGCAGTCATGGCCGCGCGCCTGGCCGCCGCGTGGAAATAGCTGTGGACCTGCGCGCATTCCAAGCCCGCATCGCCGCCACCTACGGCGCCAAAGACGCCGCCCGCGGCCGGGACGGCACCTTCATGTACTACATTGAAGAGGTGGGCGAGCTGGCCGAGGCCCTGCGTGAACCCGCGAGCCACGACCTGCCCGGCGAATTCGCCGACAACCTCGCCTGGCTGTGCAGCCTGGCCCATTTGGCTGGGGTCGATTTGGCGGCAGCGGCGGCGGCGAAATACGGCGCGGGATGCACCCACTGCGGACAGGATCCGTGCGGGTGTGCGACGAAACCGTAGGCGCTCACGGCCAGGGCTGGTCGATCTCTTTCAGTAACTCTGCCTGGGCCGCCGGGGGGAAGCCGTTGCGGATCATCGCGGTGACCAATTCGGCCCGATCGTCGGGGCGGCCGCGGTAGCAGGCTTGCAGCAGCGGCCGATAGATGTCCTGGTCAAGGAGCGGCTTATAGGCTGCTATCAACCGCCGCATCTGCTCCTGCTTGTCGACTGGTAGCGATGCCGCCGTCGCCGATACCGGAATAGCGGGGTCGCGCCAACGATAGAACCAACCCATGCTGGGCAGGATGAGATCCAGGTAGCTCCTCAATTCGTCACGCCGGGCTGCTTCAGGAGGCTGCCGCTGCTCGACCGGTGCGACCAGCGGCATCGTGCCCAGCACCGTCGCCTGGATGTCGAGCCCTGATTTGAACCAGCGGACATCCTGCTCCGGGGTCGGCGTCGTGAGCACGGCGCCCGTCGCCAGCCACCAGAGCTGATGATGCTCCTGGCGGAATGAGTAGGAGTACGACAGCGTGGCCAGCGACTGCGCTGCGCTTAGATCGCCGGCTGACTGCCAAGCGGCGCTCCATTGGGCGATCGCTTTCGTCGCAGAGGCCGGGGCGGCCAGGATCCGCTCAGCCTCCTTCGCCGCCGCCTGGCTCCAGCCGCGCTGGTCGATGTCAAAGCCCAGGAGGAATGCGGGCAGGCAGACGAAAACGAGCAGGATTCTCATGGCGCCCGCCACTCACTTAGGCCGAACTTGCCAATCGTTACTGCCCCTGTGGCGCTGACGGAGGTGGTCTGGGTCGCGGTGGTGAACTGCTTTTCTCCCTGCTCGCCCTCACTGACCTGGAAAAAATCGGGGATGGCCCAGGTGAACGTCCCGCCAGAGCCGAGGACCAAGTTGTCCTTCTGACCGAGGTCGGCATAGGCCCGATCCGTTGGTCCGGTATTGGTCGGTTCAACGATCTGCCAGCCCGTGAGGCTCTCCCCATCGTGTCGTGGTGGCACGACCCCGCCACCCGGGGTGAAGCAGCCGCTCACGGCGCTGGGACTGCACTCGCCTTCGCGCTCTAACACGAAGTTGAAGCTTACGTCAGCAGGAAGCAGCGTCATGGGCTTGATGACCATTCCTGCGGCGACTTCCCCTGCTTCAAATTCGATCGGTCCATTCTTGATGGCCTCCCATCCTTTCGGCTCGACCACGGTAAACGTGAACGAGCGGGAGGGTCCATTCGGCAGGATCTTGCCAGTGACTGTCACCGATCCCGCACGCTCCGGCGCCCGCCAGTTTGTGAAGCTGCCCTGCGCAGTCATCAGGGTGCCCCCAGTCTTCGGGTCCTTCGGCGCCAGCGTCCACTTCGCCTGGCTGTTATTCGTAGTGTACAGACGCACTCTCTCCGCCACGCCGACTTTCAGCCGCTCGCGATTGGGATTGTCCCGGGCAGGGAAGTCTGTACGGCTGACAATCTCCGCAAATGTCGCCGACGCCGTCAGGCGCCATTCCGGTTCTTCGGGCTTGGCACCGGAGCCGGCGGGTGCGATGAGGATCCCCGAGAACTTGCCCTCGAACACGCCGCGGTCCCGCGCGGCGTAGGTGCTGAAGAAAACCACGTCGCTGTCCTTCTTCCACTTGCCCGCCACCACCTTCGCGGTCTTCGGCTTGAAGGTGTAGGGTGCCCGGGCGTTACAGGTGAGCTGCAGCAGGCTGCCGGGCCAGTAGGTGTCGAAGGCCACCGGGGTGTTGTCGCCGGGGCTGACGTGGGCGGTGCGCGAGTCCGCCGGGGCCGGCGGCGGGGCCGGCGCCTGCCCCGCGAACATCGTGGCAGTGAGGCTGAGGATCAGGGCGGGGATGCGGAGGCTCATGGGCTGGCGGCCTTGGTGGCGGAGTTCTGGTCGAGAGTGGCGAGGGCGCAGCGGGCGCTGTAGGCGGCGGAGTCGTCGGGCCAGCGGCGGATGACGTCGGCGCACAGGCGGCGGCACAGGGCCGGGTCGCGGTTCATGGTGAACAGGACCTGCCACACGGCGGCCTCGGGGGCGAAAGGCGTGGCAGGGAAATCGCGTACCACCGTGCCCAGGACCTCGACGCGGCGCTGCCACTCGTCGCTGTCGATATAGTCGACCAGCAGCAGCCGCACCCGCGCCAGGGTGACGGTGCGGGGGTGCTCCTTCTCGAAAGCGACCAGGCGGGTCTGAGCCTGGTCGTCGGGCAGGCCCAGGCGGATCTCTGCGACCAGGCTGGCGAAATCGAGGTAGGCGCGCTCGCCGGGGCGCAGGCGGCCGGCGTAGCGCTCGGCCATGCGGCGGTAGGCGTCCAGGGCCTCGCGCCAGCGTTCCAGGCAGAGCCAGTGGTCCGCGGCCAGCATCTCAGTGCGGCGCTTGCCGGTGAACTCGGCCAGTTCGAGGTCGCTGGCGTACAGGCCGCCTTCGCGATAGCCGTCTGCCAGGCGCGAGCCGTTGGTGGCGTAGCCTCGCGCCTTCACGGCGCGGTCGTCCGGATCCAGGTCGCGCATGGCGTTGACGTCGTGCTGGGCCCCCGCCTGATCGCCGGCCAGGAAGCGGCAGAGGGAGCGGCGCGCCAAGCACAGATAGCGCAGCCGCGTGCCGTACCACGGCACCGAGCCGGGGGCGAAGACCTGGGACGGTTCCGGGTCGCGCCACTGAGGCAGGCCCATGAGGTCCTGGCTACGGCCAGATGCGGGCGGTCGCACGCGCTCGCGGCTGGCCTCGGGCACCGCATAGATGGCCGGGATACCCGCGCCGTACGCGTGCATGTCGAGCCACGCCAGGCAGCGCTCGAGACCGGCCAGGGCAGTGGCGCCATCGCCCTGCTCCAGGGCCACTTCGGCGCGCAGGCGTAGGGCCTCGCCGGTGAATGGCGTCTCAACCGCCGCGGCGGCGTCCAGCGCGGTGGCGGCCTCGGCCAAGCGATTGCGATTGAGCAAGCACTCGGCCCGGTACACCGCCGCGGCCGCCGCATAGACCGGCGCCACTGGCAAGGTGGCGATGGCGGGATCATCGGGCCCGGTCAGCACCGGCACCGGCTGGCCGCGGTTGGCGGCCTCGGCGGCAATCAGGCGCTCGTACAGGGCCTGGGCTCCGGCCCAGTCGCGGCGCCACAGGCGGGCCTCCTGCGCTTCGCGATACAGGCGGAAGCCCAGGCCATGACGCACCAGATCGTCCATGCGCTCTGCGTCCGCAGCCAGACGGTCGAGGGCGCCAGTCCAATGCGGGCCGGCGACGTCTGCATAACTTTGGGCGTTCAGCCAGTCGCGCCCGGTGCGGGCGGCATGCAGCGCAGCGCCCCAATCGCCGGTGGCCATGGCCTGCCGCCCGGCCAGCAGGGCCGCCAGGCTGCGGCGCACCGCGTCAACAGCGGTCTGCTGGCGGGCGATGAGCTGGTCCACCAGATCGGCCCGGCTGGCGGCCTGCCACCAAGCGGCAACGTCCTCCTGCAGCAGCGGATCGAAGGCGGAGACCTCGGCGACCGGCGGCAATGACGGCAGCAGGGCCGCGGCGACGGTGGCGCGCGGTTGCCCGCCGAGCACCGCCAGGCGCGCGCCGACCAGGGCCGCCTGCACGTGCTGAACCGGTGAACCCGCGGACCAAGCGCGGACCAGCGCCTGGGCGCGGGCGGTCTCGCCAGCGGCCAGCGCAGCCTGCGCATCGGCCCAGGTGGGCTCGCCGGCGAACAGCGCCAGAGCGGCGCAGAGGAGGATCAGGGCACGCATCGGGGCGCGGGGTTTAGCCAGTGCAGACCCGCTCGCAAGGCGTTCGCGCCGATTGCGGCCCCCGCCGCCCCGCCACCATCTGGGTATGCTGACCGTCGACGTGCCCCTGGGCGACCGTGCGTATCCGATCCATTTGGGACCGGGCCTGCTGAGCCAGGCCGGCGCGCTGGTGCGGCCGCGGGTGCGAGGGCGCTGCGTGGTGGTGGCGGATGCGACGGTGGCGCGGCTGCATGGGGCGACGCTGATGGCCAGTCTGGGGGCGGCCGGGGTCACGGCGGACCTGGTGGAGTTTCCGGCGGGTGAACCCTCGAAATCATTGGCCACGGCCGACCGCCTGTGGCTGGACTGCGCGCGGTTGAAGCTGGACCGTAGCGGCGCGATCATCGCGCTGGGTGGCGGGGTCAGCGGCGATTTGGCCGGCTACGTGGCGGCGTGCTGGATGCGCGGCGTGACCTTCATCCAGATCCCCACCACCTTGCTGGCCATGGTCGATAGCAGCGTTGGCGGCAAGACCGGCGTGAACAGCGCCGCGGGGAAGAACCTCATCGGTGCCTTCAAGCAGCCGGCCCTGGTGCTCGCCGATACCGATACCTTGGCCACCATGGATCAGCGCGAATACGCCGCCGGCCTGGCGGAAATCCTGAAGTACGGCGTGATCAAAGATGCGGAGTTCCTGGCTTGGCAGGAGGCTCACGCCGAGGCCTTGGCCGCGCGCGAAAGCGCCGCCGTGGCCCACGCGGTGGCGGTGAGCTGCCGCACCAAGGCCTGGTACGTGGCCACTGACGAGTTCGAGACCGGCGTGCGCGCGCACCTGAATTACGGCCACACCTTCGGCCACGCCTTGGAGCGGGACACCGGCTACACCCGCTACCTGCACGGCGAGGCGGTAGGCATCGGCATGCGCATGGCCGCGCACCTGGCCCAGGCCATGGGTCTGCTGCCCGATGGTGACCTGGCCCGGCGCCAGGATGCGTTGCTGCGGCGCTATGGCCTGCCGTTGACCCATGAGGTGGCCGAGGTGGCCGCCACCGCCAAGCGCTTGGCGGGCTTTTGCGCCTTGGACAAGAAGGTTGATGCGGGTCGCACGCGCTTCGTGCTGCCACGCGGTGCCGGCACGGTGGAGGTGGTCACCGCGCCGGACGCGGCGTTGGTGGAAGCGGCATTCGCGGGCGGGATGGAATAGACAGCCGTCGCGGGGTCGTGGGGTCTGACATCTGAAGACGCAGTTGACTCCGAAACGGCTGTCGTGCCCCTCTCCTTGCGTCGTCGCGGCCTCGCCCAGAGTCTGAATCGACACCTGCCGTCTGCCTTCGACCCCGGACCCCGGACCCCGCGACCCCGCGACCTGCCTATGGATCCCGCCCACGCCTACCTCCGCCTTGCGCTGCTGCCCGGCCTGGGGCCGATCACCGCGGCCAAGCTGCTGGCCCAGGTGGAGCATCCGGGCGACGTCTTCACCTGGCCGATGGACCGGCTGCTGTCCATCGACGGCATCGGCGGCGAGCGGGCGCGGCGCATTTGCGATCCGCGCGGCGACGAGGCGGTGGCGAACGAACGGGCGGTCTGCCATGCGGCCGGCGTGCGCATCGTCACCCGCGCCGATGCCGAATATCCTACGGCCCTGAACGTGCTGGGCGATCCGCCTCTGGCGATCTGGATCACCGGCGCGCTGGAGCCGCGGGACGCCCTCGCCGTTGCGATAGTGGGCCCGCGCCGGCCTTCATCCTACGGCCATCGCCAAGGCCATCGCCTGGCCAGCGGCTTGGCGCGCATCGGCGCCTGCATCGTCTCGGGGCTGGCCCGGGGCGTGGACACCGTCGCCCACGAGGCCGCCCTGGCCGCCGGCGCGCGGACCATCGCAGTGCTCGGCTCGGGCCATGGCAAGCTGTACCCCAGCGAGAACGCCCCCTTGGCGGCGCGCATCGCCGACGGCAATGGCGCGGTGATCAGTGAATTTCCCTACGCCACCGATCCCAGCCCCGGCACCTTCCCGCGGCGCAATCGCATCGTCGCCGCTTTGGCCCTGGGCACGCTGGTGGTCGAGGCCTCGAATCGCTCGGGGGCCCTGATCACCGCGCGCATGTCGGCCGAACTGGGCCGCATGGTGCTGGTGGTGCCCGGCCCGGTGGACAATCCAGAATGCCAGGGCTCGAACCAGCTCATCCGCGACGGCGCGACCCTGGTGGCCAGCATCGAGCACATCCTCGAGGAGCTGGACCCGCTCCTGACCTTGGCCCGCGGCCAGGGCCCGGCCCAGGTCGAGCACCCCCGCGCCGCCACCCTGTCCGGCCGGGAAAAACAGCTCTATCACCTTATCGACGACGCCGTGCGCGGCGTAGACGATCTGGTCCGCACCAGCGGCCTGCCCGCCAGCACGGTGGCCGCGACGCTGCTGTCCCTGGAACTGAAACGCCTGGTGAAAAAAGCGCCGGGGGGATTTGTGCGGGCGGTGTGAGGGCATCGGCGCAGACGCGCCGATGGTAGTGCGGAGTGAGGAGTGCGGAGTGGACAGCCGAAGACAGGTTTGATTTTCCGCACTCCGCACTCCTACCTCAACGCTGCTCGTCGCCGACGAAGATCGCATGGAAGCAGCGGGCGAGCCAGCCCTGCGGACGGGGTGGCTCCAGAATCCTGGCCAGCGCCTGGGCACGATCGCAGCCCAGCACCTTCATCAGCACGGCGTCCTCCTGCTGCCAGGCCTCGGGTCCTGGTGCGCGCAGCGCCGCGAGGGCATCCGGCTGGCGCAGCCAGCGTCCGGCCAGGACCTGGGCCAGGGCATAAGCGTGCTGCGATGACGCTGGCTTTCGGAAAGCCGAGGCGTCCCAGAAGGCGTCTGAGGGCTGCTTTCGCCACCAGTTTACAGTCTGGCCCCACTGCCACTGATCGATGAGGGGATCGGGACGATTCCCGAAATTCGTCTCAACCGTACAGGCGATACCCTCCTGAAGCCACACGGGCACCCCATCGTCCCACAGCAGGGCATGGACCAGTTCGTGGGCGAAGGCCGCATCCAGGGCATCCCACTCGGACACCGGGATGGCGAGATGCCCGACCGGCCAAGAGCGGAAGCAGCCGCCATCGATGATGCTGGGCGCCGCTTCGCCGTCCTGGTGGAAGTACTCGTGATAGGCTAATTGGTCGTCGGTATTGTCGAAGAGGATCGCAGGGAGGCGCTGGGCATCCCGCAGCGGCAGGCCCCAATTCGCCAGACGGCCGAGGGCATGCTCTGCCTGGCGGGCCAACGGCTCATGCTTATCGGGTGCGAATGGCGTCAGCCATTCGAAATGGCCCACCACGGTGCGTCGGTAGTCCGGTCCCAGGACGCCTTGCAATTCCGTAAGGAAGGCCTCGACGTCGGTCACGGCTGCGCCCGAACCGCTGCGACCGCAGCCGCCCGCACGCGCAGCACCGTGCGTTCCAGCAAGGTGGCACTGCGTGCCGTCAGGGCTGGGAATGCGGTGACCGGGTGGCGGCCGGGGAGTTGCTCAATGACGATCCGGGCCAGCCAGCCAGCCGACTGAGGTTCGCTGGTGGCGTGCCAGGTCATGAAGGGATCGCGGTCGTCGGCGGGCAGGGGCGCGGCGGTAATGGCCAGGCCGGGGCCGGTAATGGTCTGGTCGATGGCGATGCTGAGGTGATAGCGCATGTCGATGGGTCGGGTGCGTTCTGGTTCGGGGGCGAAGCGCAGCAGCCAATCGCTCCAGGGTTCGGGCAGATCGCCGGTCAGGGCGCCGTCAGCGTGGCGCAGGCGCGTGCGCGGCGTCCACACCACGGCCAAGCGCACGGCGCCACCGTCATCGTCGCCCAGCACGGTCACCGAGTCGACCCGTTCGCAGCTGCCGGACATGGCGTATTGCAGCTGACCACGGCGCTCGTCGTCGCCCAGGCCATCAAGCCGGTTGCGCCAGCTTTGCGCGAAGTAGCCAGCGAAGGTCACCTGATCGGTGCAGGTCAGCGTGCCGTCTGGGGCCACCGCGGTCTGCCGCTGCACCCGCAGCTGGCTGGGGATGTAGGGCGGCGTGGTGATCAGGCGCGGGGCATCCGGATCCAGCACCAGGGCCTGGACGTCGCCCAGGCCGGCCGGCACGGGCAGCGCAAGGTCCTGGAACTTGGCGGTGCCATCCAGGATGCGCCAACCTGTGCTGGTGGGCAGGGCCACCACCATGTGGTTGAACTGATCCAGATCGGGGAGGTCCGGCGTGATGCCGTCGCTGTTCACCAGGGCCAGGTGGGCCGGCAGGCCGACGCCGCGCAGATAGTGCCAGAGCAGCAGGGCATGGTCCTTGCAGTCGCCCTGGGTGCGCTCGCAAATGCTGGCGGCGGGCTGGGGGATGCGGGCGCGTTTGCCGAACATCACCGCACGGTAGCTGAGCTGGCGCTGCACCTCGGCCAGCAGGCTGCCCGCCGGATCTGCAGCGGCGGTGGCGCTGGCGGTCAGGCGGCGGGCGGTGGCGACCAGAGTCGCATCCGGCCGCAGGTAGGGCTCCAACTCGCGCAGATACTCCGCCCCCAGATCGGCCCAACGCGCGTCCTGGGCGGCCAGCGTGACGTGGGGCAGATCCTTCCCGTCCGCCGGCGTCACCGCTAGGCCACGCACGGCGGGCACGTCTTCAACTTCCACTACCAGAGCGCCATCGCGATCAGCGCGTCGGGCGCCGCCGCCGACCTCGACGCGGAAAGCGGTGGTGGCGCCCTGCACCGCGACCACCGCGCGACGCACCGGCAGATCGCTGCACAGGGGCAGATCGCGGAAGGGTGCGGTGGCGGCGCGCTCGCGACGCGTGGTGGTGAAATCGAGAATGCAGCCGGGCCGCAAGCCGGGCACCGGCACGTTGGCGACCTTGCCCCGGTCATCCAGGCCGCGGCTGCGGTCGTCGAGCACATAGCAGTCCTCGAGGCGCAGCACGTCGTCGCTGCGGCCATCGGGGCCGGTGACGCGCACCTGGACGATGCGCAGATCCTCCCACTCGCTGCGGAAGGAGAATTGCAACGAAGCGAAGCGGTCGCAGGCGCTGCGATCGGTGATCTGCACCACCCGCCGCGAAGTCTGGCGCAGGCCCTCGACCGGATCCCAGGCGAGCAGCTCTTCGCGCAGCAGATAGGCGCCGCCGGGTGGTTCGCCGACCGGCGCCGCCGGGGTGGCGCTGCAGCTCCAGCTCACCGGCTGCAGCTGGCGGCTGAGGGCGCTGGCGTCGCCCCGGCCCAGGTCGCCCTGCACCGCCTCGTGCCAGCGCTTGGCCTCGTCATCGGTGGGGTCCAGATCGCGCGAACGGCGCAGGCTGGTCAGGGCCTCTTGATAGCGGCCCAGGCGGTGCTCGGCCACGCCGCGCAAGTACCACAGGCGCGCCGCGGCGGGCAGGCGCGCGGTGGCGGCCACGGTGGCCTCCTGCGCCGCGGCGTTCTGGTCGGCAAAAAGCAGATGATCGAGCAGCAGCGTGCGCAGGCCTTCGTCATCGGGCGCACGGCGCACCAGCTCGCTGATCCAGGCGGTGGCCGCGTCGGTCTGGCCGGCTTCGCGCTGTACCCTGGCATGCAAGCGCTGCCCGGCGCGGCGCTCGCCCAGCAGGGGCCAGCGTACAAAAGCGGCCAGGGCACGCTGCCGATCCGCATCCTGGCGATACAGGCGAAGGAGATCGTTGAAATCGTCGTCGCTGTCCAGACCGCGATCGAAGAGCTGTTCGTAGCCGGCGATGGCCGCGGCGGTGGCGCTGGTGTTGCCTTGCAGCCACGCGCGAAAGACGGCCAGGTCCATGGTGGTGTCCAGCACCGTCGCGTGTGCGTCGTACCAGGCCAAGCCCTCGTCCCAACGCCCCGTCCAGCCGCAGTACAGCAGCACCCGGCGCTGCCGGGCAAGGTCGTCGGGGGCGGCATCCGCCGCCGCCTTGGCCCAGGGGAGGGCCTCGATCTGGTGGCCATGGGTGCCCAGCCACTCGGCGATGGCTTCGGCAGCGACGGCCACCGCCGGGGCATGGGTGGCCGAGGGCGTCTCGGCCGCCGGGGCGATATTGTCAAGCAGCTCGGTCAGCTCTGGGCTTTCTCCATCCGGGGAATCCGTCTGGTAGGCCACCGCCAACACCACCTGCCCGCCCAGCACTGCCGCACGGCATTGCATGGTGAAGCGCTGGCTTTCGCCCAGGCGCACGAAGCGGGTCGCGCAGCCCGTTGCCCCGGCCAGGGTGGCGCGTTGCTCGCCATCAACTGACTCGCTGTTCTCGTTGAAATTGACCAAGGCGCGAGCGGCGGCGGCCAAGGCTCCCGGCGGGACCTCGCCAACCTTGGGCAGGGCCGCCACCAGGGCCCAGGCGTCCCGATCCGGGCGGGTCAGCACCAGCGCTGCATTGGGTGCCAGCTCGGCCGGACGAGGATGCAGCAGCCAACCGCCGCTGGCAGACACCACCACCGGCAGGCTGGGCTGAGCGTACCAGTCGCGATGCCGCAGACTGGCGTCGGTGACCGCCGGCAGATGCCGGTCACAGCGCACGAACCGGTCGCTGAGCAGATCCAAACCGGCCTTGATCAACGCCGGCTGGTCGGCCTTGCCGGCCGACACCAGCGTGAAGGTCCGGCCACCGTACTCCGTCACCAGCAACAAGCGGCGCCACACCGCCGGCCCGCTCTGCCGCGTGTCCAGATACCGGGCCGGCAGGCCATCGAGCCAGGCGGCGGTACTGGCCACCACCTTCCAGTTGCCGTCCGCCTCCTGACCGCGGGTGACGAGCACCACGGCGTGTTCCAGGGCCCCGCGCTCGGGCAAGGGGACGACCTGGGAGGTCAACGCCAGGGCTTGGTCCTTGCCGCCGGTCCACAGGCCATCGGTGCTGTCTTCGTTGCGCTCGCGCGGCGGCGGCGAGCGCACCCAACCCGCTGGCAAGGCCAGCACGCGCCAGTTCTCGTCCACATCTTCGCCCGCCACCGGACCGGCGAAGGTGCGGGCGCGCAGTGCGTCCAGGGTCTCGGCCCAGTCTTCCCAGGTCGCGGGTCCACCACGGGCGGCCAGCGCCTCTGCCCGGCGCCACAAGGCGACGCCATCGCTGGTGGTTTCGTGCAGACCCCGGTCATCGATGAACCACACCACCCCGCCCAAAACCTCGGGGGCGAGGACCGCCAGCGGCTGCGACGGATCGTGTGCGCGCAGGGCGGCGACCTGGGCCAGCCAGGGCCGGATGATCGGCGGCAGCCCGGCCGGCAGCGGGCCGCCGGTCAACGCCGTGGTGTCGGCGGTGGCGGCGCTGCGCAGACGCGCCTCAAGCTCGGGCCGCACCGCCGCACGACCCACCTGGGCCAAGCCATCGAGCAGCGCATACCCGGCCAGGCTGAGCGCCGCCACACCCACCACCGCGCCATCACCGGCAAGCGTCGCGCCGCTGGCCGTGACCGCCACGGTGGCCGAGGTGACCCAGCCCTGTCGCCCCAGCGTCAGGCCGATGGTCGCCAGCCATGGCGGGCGCGTGCCCATCAGCCGCTGGGCCAAGCTGCCCTTGCTCAGCTCGCGACCCAGGCGACGCAGATCCACCCGCGTCCCACCGGCCGCCGTGGTCCAGCTCGCAGCCCAGCTCGGCGCCACGGTGGCTGACGCCAAACGCCCCGGCACGGTGCAGGCCAGCCAACGACCACCGCGGCGCTCGACCTCCAGCATCGACCAGGGCGAGCCGGCAGGCAGCGGCACGCGCACCATGCTCCCCTCGGCCGGTGGTTGCACTGAGCCCAAGCGGGCGCACACGCCGTTGATCAAGCGATCCCAGGCCGGCCCGGCAGGCAGGCCCACCATCAGGCCCGAGGTGTCGCTGGCGGTGGGCAGCAGGCCAACGGTCACGGTGCCGGTGGCCGTGGCGAGCCATGGGCCGACCTCGACGCCAGACGCGTCCAGCAGCGCCGCCACGCCGACGCGGGCCCGGGCCAAGACTGGTAATTGCGCGGTGGTGGTGGGCAACGCGCTCAAGGCGCTGCCATCGATGGGCAACGCGACGGCAGCCCAGGCATCCTCGGGTAGACCCGCCAGCGCGTCTGCATCCAGGTGCTCGGCCACCAATGGCAGTCCCGCCAGCTCCACGCGGTCATCTAGGCCGGTGGCGGTGGGACGGCCGGTCCAGGTGAGGTGCAAGCTGGCCAAACGTTCGTCCGGCGTGCTGAGACCACACAGCGGTGCGAGCCAGACGCGGGCGGAGAACGTTTTGAAATCGCTGTACCTCTCGGCCCCTGGGCGGATGTATCGACCGAACAGGGTGACCATCTGGTTCTCGACGGCCTCTGGCTCCTCCTGTAAGTGAAGCTCCCGCCGCACCTGTGCTGCCCGCTCGCCAAGCTTGCCTGACACCAGCCAGCTGAATCCCTCGTCGTCCCGTTCGACCTTCACCCACAGGCTGCGGCAAGCCGCCAGCGCCGCTGCCGCATCCGTGCCCGGCATCAGCGTGCCAACTGCCGAGGTCTTGCCGCCAATGGCCAGGCTGCGCCACAGCTGCGCCAAGGGATGATTGGCCGCCAGGTCGCTCCACGGTTCGGCCTTGCCATTCACGTCGACGACGGTCACCGCTGGCCCTGCCGCCACCGGATCCTCCGCCGTCATCACCCCCGCCAGCAGCAGGACCAGGCAGAGATGATACCAACGTCGCGTCATGCGGGGCTCCAGGATGATCATGAACTACCACCCGGGCCTTGAAAAGCGGAAGTCTCAGGCGGGCAGGTACACCTTCAGGTAGGCCCGCAGTTCGGCGATCTGCTCCGCGTCCAGCTCGGCGCGGTCCTCGGTGATGCCGCTGCTCTCGGCCCAGGCGGCGATGGTGCCGTGGATCTGCACGCAAGCGTGCCAGGCGCCGGGCTCGATCACGTACCAAGTCTGGGGCAGCATGGGCAAGGCGATGGGCTGGCCGGGGCGCGGGCCGGTGCCGGCGAAGACCAAGACCGCGGCGCCTTGCAGCAAGGTGCCCGCCTGTCGCCCACCGTGATTGCGGGCCAGATCGTGGACGGTGGCGGGCTGGCGATCGGCCGTGGGATTGGTCAGGCCCAGCTGCCAGGCCCCGCCGTCGTTGGTGACGTCGCCTTGGGCCACGCGCACGTAGCCGGGTTGGCGGCTGCGGCCCACCAGCAGCTGGTCGACCAGTAGCCGCTCGATGATGAAGGGCTGACGTTGCAGGGCGTGGGCGGTGATGGTGGCCACCACCTCGGCGGGGCTGAGGCCGTCGGTGGGAATGGGCAGGGCGTCATCCGCCAGGGTCAGGGCCCCCACCTCGCGCCCGGTGTCGCTGGCATCGCGGGCACGGATCTGGGCGGCGACCTCTTCCAGGGTCGGCTTGGCGCCGGCGGCGGACCACTCGGCCAGGCGACGGCGGGCGCGCTCTTCCGGACTGGCGTCCAGATAGACCTTCAACTGGGCATCGGGGCAGATCACCGTGGTCGCATCGCGGCCCTCGACCACCGCTTCGCGGCCGGCGATGATCGCCCGCTGCAGGCTCACCAGGTGGGCGCGGCAGGCGGGATTGTTGCTGACCCGCCAGATCTCGCCGGTGGTGCCGGGCCCGCGGATCACCGAATCGCCCTGTACCTTGCCGTCGACACGCACGCGCCCGGACTCGTCGAAATCGATGGCCAGCTTGGTGACGTAGGCCGCCACCGCCGCCGCGTCATCCTTGGGCACGCCAGCGAACAGCAGGCTGGCGGTGGCCGCGCGATACATCGCCCCAGTGTCCAGGTACAGGATCCCCAGGCGCTTGGCGATGCCCTTGGTGACCGTGCTTTTGCCCGCCCCGGCAGGCCCATCGATGGCGATGACCATGGGACGGGACATGGCGGGGCCACCGATGCGCACTGCATACTGACTCATGGGTTCCGGTTGTGGGCAGGGTCGCGGGTAGATCAATGCAGTAACCCACGCCGGCCGGTTTCCATTGCCAAGCGCCGCCTGGCCGCGCATAGTCCGTGCGAGTTAAAGGAGATCACCATGTTCCGTCGCCTCTCTAATATTATGAAGGGCTTCCTAAGCCTATTCGTGTCCGGCATCGAGCGGCGCAACCCCGAGGCCCTGCTGGAAGTCGAGAAAGAGAACCTGCGCAAGCAGATCGGCCAGTACAATCAGGGCCTGGCCAGCCACGCCGGCATGTGCGAGCGTCTGATGTCCCAGGTGAAGAAGCTGGAAATCGAAGACCGCGACCTGCGCGCCAAGACCAGCGCCCACCTGCGGGCCGGCAACAAATCCGCCGCCGGTCAATACGCCCTGCGCCTGCAGACCGTGACCCGCGAGCTGGAAGAAAACCGCACCCAGCTGCAGCAGGCCGAAGCCACCTACAAGGATCTGGTCAAGGCCCGCGATGTGTCGATCACCGCCGCCAAGGCCAAGATCCAGTCGCTCAAGAGCGGCATCGAAGACATGAAGATGAAGCGCGCCATGGCCGAGATGAACGAGATGGCCAGCGGCATGATCAGCGAGATCGGCGGCGGCGGCGACACCCTCAACCGCCTTCACGAAATGGTCGAGGACGAACGTACCAAAGCCGCCGGCCGCGCCCGCGTCGCCCGCGACAGCATGGACCTGGGCCAGATCAAAGTGCAGGAAGCCGAACAAGAGGCCCTGGCCGACCAGGCCCTGGCCGAATTCGCCGCCAAGGAAGGCATCATCATGGAAAC
>JBBQTJ010000032.1:0-18611 GCA_038213315.1 Planctomycetota bacterium | reverse complement strand
GCGTTCGCTGGCCACGGATAGGTCGCTTTGCACCATGGCCAGATCGCCACGGGCGGTGGACAACTCTTGGACCTTCGCGGCCAAGTTGGTGCCCTGGTCGCCCAATTCGCGGCGGACGGCTTCGGCTTCGAGGCGGGCGCGGCGGGCTGCGGTCTGGCTTTCATCAAGCTGATTGCGGATGGCCGTCAGTTCGCCCCGGGCGAGATCCAGCCCATGGGAGGCCTCAAGGTGGTCGCCCCGGGCCAGTTCGACCGCCTCGGCAGCGGCCCGCGCGCGCGCCGCCAGGGCGGCCGCCAGGCGCTCGGCGCTGTCGGCGATTTGCAAGGCGATGTCCTTGGGCATGACCACGTCGGTCTCGCCCTCGCCAGGCAGCTGCTGCAAGGCGACCTCAAGGTCGATGCGTGGGCCTTCGACCGATTGGGCGCCGGGCACGGCCTTGGCGATCGACTCGCTGGCCTGGGCCAGCTGGGCCAGGGCCTCGCCCACGCGGCGGTTGGCCCCTTCGGCCTGCTGCATGCGGCCTTCCCAATCAGCCAGCTTGGCGGCGGCGGCTTCGTTCTCGCCGCGCAGTTCCTTCAGTTCGCTGTCGCGGCCATCGCGCTGGGCGGTCAGGCGGGTGATGATTTCTTTCCCCGACAGGGCCATCTCATCACGTTCGCCTTCGGTGGCGACGATGCGTTCCTCGGCGTCCTTGACCTCGCGCTGGGTGCGGGCCAGGTCGGTCCGCAGGGCCTCGGCCTCGTCGGCCAGCCGGCGCTTTTGCTCGGCCAGCATCGCCACGCAGGTCAGCAGGTGGTCATGCACGTCAACCGGCAGCGGGCCTTCGCCGGTGCCCTCTTCCAGGGCCAGGGCCAAGTCGGCACTGGCATCGGCAAGCTGTTCATCCTTTTCAGCGGCCCGCACCAGCTGCTGGGCCAAATTGCGCTCTTGGCGATGCTTGGCGGCCAGGTTGAGATCAGCGGTGTCGAGCTGCCTGCGCAGGGTGGCGGCATCTTGATTGGCTTGCTCGGTGAGTTGCTGGAGGCCGGTGAGGCGGTGTTCGCGGATGGCGATCTCGCCTTCGAGGCGACTGAGTTCGGCGGCTTGTTGACGACGGCGATCGGCAATCTGGGCGAGCGCGGCCTCGGCGGGATCGGCACTGGCATGGGCGCGTACGACGCTTCCAGTGGCGCTGCCTTTACGGATCGAGGTGGTGCCGGTTTCTTCGCTGGCGGCGCGGGCGATCCGGGCGGCCAGCTCGCGGGTTGCGGCTGCCTGGGTCTCGCTGTCGCTACGGGCCCGCGCCAGTTCGGCGCGGGTGCCGGCCAGTTCGGTCTCGACCTGATCAACGCGCGAGCGGCTGCGGCCCAGCTCGTCGGCCAGGGCGCGGCGTTCCTGTTCGATGACCTGTTTGCGTTCGGCCAGCTTGGTCACGGCGCGTTCAAGATTACGAGGCTGGCTGGCGCTTGGCTCGGCCTGCTCCAGGTCCCGGGCCAGATCTGCCGTGGCCATAGCCAGCACCGCGTCGCCCTGGGCGGCACGTACCAGCTCGCGGGCCATGGCTCGCTGACCGGCAATCTGCTCGGCGGTGGCGGCCTGGGCCTCGGCCTGGCGGCGCGCGGCGATGGCATCCGTTTCGGTGAGCTTTGCCGCCTGCGCCTGGGCCTGCTGCTGCAGGCTGAGGATCACCTCGCGGGTGGCTTCCGCCACGACGTCGGCCTCGTCGCTCGCCAGCGCCTGATCCAGGCGGGTGAGGCTGGCATTTACCAGGGCGTCATTGCCGGCGGAATCGGGATAGACATCACGTGCCTGGTGCTGCAGGTCCTTGGCCAGGGCCTTGGCCTCGGCGGCGACTTGGGCTTCGCGGGCGCGGGCTGCCGCCAGCTCGGCGCGTTGGCGCAGCACCAGCCGCTCGAGCAGGGCGATGGCCTGACCTTGACGCTCGCCGGCCTCTTTGGAGGTGGTGGCGAAGGTCAAGGCGGTGGCGTCGTCGCCCAGCATCTGATTAATTGCGGCCAGACGTTCGTTTATCGGACCGGTCTCGCTGGTCGCACCCATCTGGTCGAGCACGACATAGGCTGCACGGGTGCGCGTGGCGGCATCGGCTCCGTCATTGCTCAGTTCACTAGGGACTTCCAGGGCATCGGCCTGGGCGCGCTCTTCGATGTGGGCCAGCAGGTCGCGGTGCGCGGCGCGGACCAATTCACCTTCCTCTTCCAGACGATTGCGTTCGGCGTCGGCTTCGTCGGCAATCTGCTTGAGGGCGTCGACGCGCTGACGCGTACGGGCCAGTTCGCTGGCCAGCTCGCGGGTCACCGTGGTGGCGCCGGCCAGGACCTCGGCGGGCTCGCCGTCGGCGTCGGGAACGGCGGTGAAGGCCGCACGCTGCGAAGAGTTGCCCGTGGCCGCCAAGATGGCGTCTTCGAGGCGCTCGGCTTCATTGCGGGCGCCTTCCAGGGCTTCGATCAGACCGGCCACGGGGGCGGCGACATCGATGGCGCTGAGGCTTCCGGACTTCAGCTGTTCAAGCAGGACGAGGTCCTGTTCCAGCAGGCCGCGGTGCGGATTGGCGGCGTCCTGCTCGGCGTTGGTGGCGATGCTGCGCAAACGCTCCAGGTCGCTGCCCAGGGTGGTGATCACGTGCGCGCCGACATCGAAGTCGTGATAGAACTGCTCTTCGCCTTCCGAGTCCTCGGCGACCGGGTTCTCGTCGGCGTGACGGCCGCCGTAATACTGCTGATCGATGCCCATCACGCCCTCGACCAAGCCGGTCATGCGCAGCATCTGGGCGCGCACCGTCTGGTTGAGCTTGTCCTTATCGACCAAGGTGGTGGACAGTAGATTGAGCTTCTCCTGCAAGGTGTCCTGCAGGTCGTAAACGTCCTGCTGCAGGTCTTGCTTGGCACCTTCCGCCTCGGCCAACTGGATTTTCAGCTGGGCCATGGTCTCGTCCAGCTCGCCGCGGGTCAGCTCGGTGCTGTCGAGACGGGCGAGGGTGGCCTGCAATTCGGTTTCGGCGTGCTGGCGTTTCTGCTCGGCTTCGGCTTCGCGTCGCATGCGCCTGCCCAGTTCCTCCTGGGTCTTGCGCAGCAGCTCTTCCTTTTCCTGATCCGAGAACGTGTCCGCCCGGCCGGCCAGATGCTGACGCAGCATGGCCATGATCCATTCCATCAGCTTCTTCTCGCTGATGACCTTGACCTTCTTGCTTTGACCCTGGCTGCGCAGCAGTTCGCCAGCCGTGGTGGCCTCACCCAATTGGCTCAGGCTGGAGGCGACCTGCTGTTCTGAGACGTTCTGTTCGGGAGTGGACATGAAGGCTCCTGCACTTTAGCCAATGCCGGCGGTTCCGACAGGCGAGTTGCCAGCCTGCGCAGATCCAACCCAAGGGCAGCACCGGGAATGGGTTGGAGGGTGGGCGGAGTGATACACGTAGGGTTCCGCCCGGGGTGGTGGAGCGCCCGAGGTGGCAAGCGAAAAAAAAGACCCCCGGACCAGCGTCCGGGGGTCGGTGAGCCCTACCAGGGTCGGTGACGGCGGCTGCCTGGGCGGGCAACCGCCCACGGCCCGCCGCCTGTGGTGGTATCTCTCAGTTCACCTTGCCGAAGTATTCTTTTGAGCCCTTGGTGTCGGCCTTCATGGTGGGCTTGCCTTCGCTCCAGTTGGCGGGGCAGACCTCGCCATGCTTGGCGACAAACTGGAAAGCCTTGATGACGCGCAGGGTCTCGTCAACCGAGCGGCCGACCGGCAGGTCGTGCACCGTGGCGGCGGCGACCTTGCCTTCGGGGTTGATGATGAACAAGCCACGCAGGGCGATGCCCGCCTCTTCGATGAGGACGCCGTAGTCACGGGCGATCGACTTGTTCAGGTCGGCCACCAGGGGGTATTGGAGATTCTGGATGCCGCCATCCTTGCGCGGGGTGTTGACCCAGGCCAGGTGCGTGAAGTGGCTATCCACGGACACGCCGAGGATTTCCGTGCCGATGGCTTTGAAGTCGGCGATGCGGTCGCTGAAGGCAAGAATCTCGGTGGGGCAGACGAAGGTGAAATCGAGGGGGTAGAAGAACAGCACCACCCACTTGCCCTTGTAGTCGGACAGGCTGACGTCCTTGAAATTGCCATCAGGCATGACCGCCTGGGCTTTGAAGTCGGGGGCGGATTTCTGAACGAGGGTCATAGAGACTCCAGGAGGTAGGTTGGGGACGATACGATGGTGGGTGCGGGGTGGATGGTCAAGCCGGTGCGCTGGCTCAACGCACCAGCGCTGATATGGCCTTGAAGGCGCCCACGCCGGCCTGCCGTTGCCAACGGAACAGGATGCTTTCAACTGGCAGGACCAGGGCCCCCAGGTCGCGCATGGCGTGTATCGCCAGGTCGCGATGAGTGGCCTGGCGGCTGTCGATGGCATCAGCGGCGATCACCACCCGCCAGCCCCGCGCCTGAAGATCGGCGCAAGTCGCCAGGACGCAGACATGGGCTTCGACGCCGGCCACGACCACGGTGCTGCGGTTCAGGCGGTTAAGGGCGGCGAGCAGCGCCTCGTCCTCGACAGCGCTGAAATGGGTCTTGGCCAAGCGGGCGGCAGCCGGGGCGGCGGCCAGCAGGTGCGGCAGAGTCGCGCCCAGACCCTGGGGGTATTGCTCGCTGATCACCGTCGGTACGCCCAGCAGGTCCGCGCCCGCCAGCAGGATCCGGCAGGCCTTGCCGACGGCGCCATCCGGGGCGATGGACGGAATCGCGCCAAGAAAACGTTCTTGAACGTCGATGAGGAGGAGGGCTGAGGTGGCGGGCGTAAAGTTCATTTAGACATCTGTCGCGGGGTCACGGATGAGTCATTCGAGCATTCGAGCATTCGAGCATTCGAGCATTTGACCCCGCGACGGTCGTCTGATTCATTCCGCCCGAATCAGCGCCGCCGTGATGTTGTCGATGCCGCCGCGCTGGTTGGCCAGGTCGATCAACGCCAGGCAGCCTTGGTCGCAGGTGTTGGCGTTGCGGATCAGCTCTAGCAATTCCTCGTCTTCGACCATGTCCGAGAGGCCGTCGCTGCACAGCAGATAGGTGTCGCCGGGATGCAGGTCCTCGATGGTGATGTCGACGGTGATCTGTTCCATGCCCAGGGCCCGGGTCACGATGTTCGACAGCAGGTGGGCTTCTTCGCTGTCGGGATCAAGCAGGCCGGCACGGACACGCTCCGCGACCAGGCTGTGGTCGTGGCTGATCTGCTCGATGGCACCGTTGGCGACGCGGTAGATGCGACTGTCGCCGACATTGGCGGTGACCACCCGGTCGGACATGAAGGCGCAAGCCACCACCGTGGTGCCCATATCGAAGAGGGTGGGATCGATGTGGGCGCGGGACAGGATGTGGTCGTTGGCGCCGAACACCGCATGCTTCATCGCCTCAACCACCCGGTCCTCGTCGATCCAGTCATGGGGTTTGAGTTGTCGCAGGCCATTGCTGAGGACCTGCACCGCCAGCTCACTGGCGACATGCCCGCCGGCGTGTCCACCCATCCCATCGCAGACGATCGAGACGCGATCGCGGAGGTCGAAATAGACGGCGTCTTCGTTGTTTTCCCGCACCCGACCCTTGTTGGTCAGTGCCGCCATGTGCAGTCTCATGCGCCCGCCCCGGTATGGCCCGGCAAGGCAAACGATATGCGGGGACGAGGGTGCATGTGGTAAGCCATGCTCAGTCGACGCAGAGGACGAGCAAGGTCTGGTCGTCATTGACCGGTTGCGACCCGCGGAAGTGGCGGATGCGCGACAGGACCTGATCAATGAGGGAGTCCGGACCGTACTCGGCGCAACGCTGGACGATCTCGATCAGGCGCTCAATGCCGAACTCTTCGTTTCTCAGGTTCATCGCCTCGATCAGGCCATCAGTATACAGCACGAACACGTCGCCGCTTTCGACCCGGGTGGACTCTTCTTCAAGGCTCTGGCGGAAGAAGAAGCCTGATTTCATGCCCACCACCATGCCCTTGGGCTTGATCTCAGCGAGGGTCCCGGTGCGCGGGTTGAAGCGGATGACCGGGGTGTGGCCGGCCCGCGCCCAGGTGATGGTGCGATGCTGCGGATCGATGATGCCGTACATCATGCTGATGAACAGTTTGCCGCCCAGGTCCCGGGCCAAACTGTCATTGACCTTGGCGATGGTCTCGGCCGGACCGAAACCCGAGGAGGCGTAGATCTCGAGGGTCTTCCGGGCCATCGACATGACCAGGCCGGCCTGCACCCCATGCCCGGATACATCGCCCACCGCAAAGCCCATGCGGCCATCGGCGAGTTTGATGAATTCGTAGAAATCACCGGTGATCTCGTCGCAGGCCTCGGCACGGGCCGCGAAGCGGAAGCCCGGCATCACCGGGGCATCGCTGAACATGTTTTCCTGCAGCGTCCGCGCGTGGATCACATCGGTGCGCTCGAGTCGGCCGACGGGCGTCACTTCCGACTGTTGTTTGGACTCGGCGTCGTCCAACCAGGACAGGGACTCCGAGCGGTCCGGGCCATCATCGGCCACTGTGGTCGGAGCCTTCTCCGCAACGCTGGCGGTCGGCGCCTCGGCCGGCGTGAAGGGCAGGGGCGGCGGCGTCTGCACCCGCGGTGGTACCGGGCTCGACGGGGTCATCGGGTGGACGATCTGGCTGCCGGAGGAGGGACTTGCGCCCGGTGCGGTGGTCGCGGCCCCGCGTGCGGGGGTGCCGACGGGCGGGGCGGTGGAGACGCCCCGTGCGGGCGTGCCCGCGCCCAGGGGGCGGGCCACGGGCAGCGCCACCGGGAAGGCGCCAGAGTTGGGCTGGCGCGGGGCGGCGGGCGCCATCTGCGCCGGGAAGGCGATGCGGGTGACACCGGACGGGCTGAGGTCGTGGGCCTGGGCTGGGCGGTCGCGTTGGGCCACCACCACCTCGGCGGGATTGATGCGACCGGCCGCGTAGGCGGCACACAGGCGCAGATGGCCGGCCATGGCCTGAAAGACGAAATTATTGAGCTGTCCGGCTTGCAGGCGCACCGTCGGGATGCGGTTCATGCACGACGGGCACCACCAGACGCCTTCGTGGTCATAGATCCGCCACGCGGGGCTGGTCTCGGCCTGCCAGGTCATGTCTTCGAAATAGAGGCGCTCCTGCACCCGTTGGGCCTCGCCGGCCTGGCCCCGACCGGCGGCGAAACCGCGGCAGCCATCCAGGTGCAGAGCGATGGAATCTTCGCGGGTGCGGCCTTGCCGCTTGGCCACGGCGCTCAGGCAGAACGGGCAGATCCATTTGCCGTTTTGCGCCAGATGTCCCCAGAGGGGGTCTTGTGCCAAGCGTTCGCGGACCTGGCCAAGCAAGGGGCTACCGCTTCTGGCGCCAGCGGCGGCAGGCGAGGCCCCCGACCGTGGCGCTTTGGAGGTAGGGTCGACCATGATGGGGCGAAGGTAGGTCCCGTGCGCGTTGGCGCAACCACGTCACCGGCCGGCGCGTAGCCGCTCGGCCAGGTAGTTGTCCAGGTGAGGGTTGGCCTCAATCGCTTTGGCCGTGCTCTCGACGTCGTACTCGACCCGGCGGAAGATCACCCGTGGCCCGGTGCGGTCGTCATCCAGCAGCACATAGCTAGCCCGCTTGTCCCCGTCCCGCGGCTGGCCGACCGACCCGATGTTGACTAGGGCCTTCTCGCCGTTGGAGATGAAATAGGTGCTGCCCCACAGCATCGGCGGCGGCACGAAGGTATGGTCTTCGAGGAAAACGCCGGGGATGTGGGTGTGGCCAACGAAGCAGACATGGGGGATGAGGGCGAAGATCTGCCCCATCTTATCCACGTTGCGCGCATCCCGCGGCATGACGTACTCGCGCGTCGGCTGGCGCGGGCTGGCGTGGGTGAACAGGAAATTGCCCTGCTGGCAGTGCAATTGCAGACCGTTCAGGATGTTCCAGCGGTGTTTGCGGGTTTCCTCATCGCCATCGGTGCGCAAATGCTCGCGCGTCCAGTCGATCGCCCGGCGGGCCCGGGGGTTGAAGTTCTCAGCGCCGTAGAGCAGCGCTTCTTCGTGGTTGCCCATCAGCACGGCGCCGCAGCGCTTGACCAGATCAAGGCATTCGCCTGGATAGGGGCCATAGCCGACCACGTCCCCGAGGCAGATGATGCGCTCGGCGCCACGCGCCTCCATATCAGCAATCACGGCGCGGAGTGCCGAGAGGTTGCCGTGAATATCGCTGATGAGTCCCAGGATCATGGAATGGTGGGGCAGGGTGGTGAGGGAGGTCAGGTGCGCAAGGCTGCACCTGCTGGATGATACGCCAGGGTTGGACCATCCGCCATGGTTGATCGTGGCGGGTCGGCACGGCTTGTGCGTTGCGACCTCCGGAGGCCTGCCATGCCTATCGACGCCACCTCGTCCGCCACGTCCAATCAGGCGACCAGTCAGACCGCCGATACGCAGAAGGCTTTCCGCCAAGCCGACTTCCTCAAGATCATGCTGGCCGAGGTGGTCAATCAGAACCCGCTCGATCCCCAGGACACCGGCAAGTTGGTGGACAATATGCGCAAGCTGCAGGAGCTGGCCAACTCGACCTATCAGAAATTCCGCACCGATATCACCTGGGCCCAGGACCTGACCGGAAAATCGGTCAGTGTCCAGCAGCAGGCTTTGACCCCTGACGAGGCTCAGGGCCAGAAGGATGCCGGCCTGAAGCCGGATGTGGGCTACCAGTCGGTCACCGGACGCGTCACCGGATTCCGGGTGGTGAAGGAAGCGGTTTATGTGACGGTCAACGACAAGGATTATCCGGTCGACAATATCAAGCAGATCATCCCGGAACGCAATGACAGCAAGCAGCTTGCCGAGATTGCCAATGCGGTGATCGGCCGGGATGTCTTCTGGAATGATGACACCGGCAAGGCGATCTTCGGGGCCGCGACCGATGTCAGCTTCAGCACCGATGGCAGTGTACGCGTGACTGTCGGCGACCAAACGGTCCCCTTCAGCCAGATCACGCGCATTGGTGCGGCGGGTCGCTAGCTAAACAGGCGTCGAGCCGCTGCGGGTAGGGACCCAAGATCGACTGCGTTGGTCTGTGGATATCCGGCCCCGCGAAGACTGATTGCTCAGCGTGGCCTGTTGGGATCCTGGCCACCCGCCATGTCCCGTCCGCCGATTCTGCTGCTCCAATTTTTAAATGTCCTGATCGCTTGCGGTGGCATGGCCACCTTCGCGGTGGCGGCGGCGGTGTGGAGCGCGCATCAGTGGTCAGCCCTGCTGATCGGTGCGGTGGCGGCGGCGGCCTGCCTGTGCTATGCGCTGCCGGTGGCGGCGGCGGGGCGGTTGGCGGATCGCTGGGGTCGGGTGCGTACCGCGATCGCTGGCGCCCTGGGCGGGACCATCGCCATCGCCCTGCCTGTACTGTGGCCCACGCCCGAGGTCGCGGTGGCAGCGGTGCTGTTATCGCAGGCGGCGCAGGCGGTATTTTTTCCGGCTAATGCCGGGCTTTTTTCGGAGGTGGTCAGCACCGCGCCGCTGCATCAACGGGTCAGTCGCTATAATCTCGGCTGGTCGTCTGGCTGCTTCCTCGGCTTCATCTTGGCCGGCGTGCTGTCAGCCATCCCAGCGAGAAGCAGCTTCGCCCTCTGCGCCAGTCTCTACCTGCTGGTGGTGGTGCTGCTGTGGCGGTGGCGGGCCCTGCCGGCGGGGGTGCGTTCGACCACCATGCCGGTGGAGTCGCCGCATCCGGCCTTGGCTGGCTATGCCCGCATGCATCGCTGGTCCCTGCTGCTGGCCTGCGTGGGCGGCTTCGCCCTGATCACCCAATTCGCCCGTGCAGTGGCGCCGGTCGATCTGCCGCCCGCCGAGGCCGAGCCGTTGGTGCGGCGTCTGCAGGGCTGGTACACGGTGGCCTACAGCGGCGGCTATATCCTGGTGTTCGCCCTGCTGGGGGCGTGGACCGGTTGGATCCTGCGGCCCGGCCGTATGCTGGTGCTGCAAAGCGGACTGGTCATCGGCACCGGCCTGCTGGCTTGGTGGAGCTGGACCGCACCGGTGCCGAATTGGGGCCTGTCGCTGTGTGGCCTGCTGGTGGGCATCGGCTTTGGTCACACCTACACGGGCAGCCTGTACTACAGCATGCGCCTGCCGGTGGGCGCGTCCCGGGCGGCGGGTTTGCACGAGACGTTTCTGGGCGTGGGCAACACCATCGGGCCAATCTTGGGCGGGGCCGTCTGTCAGTTGGCCCTGACCCAGTCCGGACCGGGCCGCATGCTGCCGGCGCTGGCCCTGTTGGCCTGCGCCTGCTTTGCTGCGGTGCTGGTCCTGCAGGCGGCGCTGTGGCAGCGTCTCAGCCGCGCACCAGCAGCAGCGGCCGCGGGCTGAGGTCGAAGGCGGCGACCTGGCCCGGCGCCAGGGGCACGGTGATGTTGGGACCGTCGATATAGAGGGCCATGCCCGGGACGGCCGGCGCCAAGCGTAAGCTGCGGGGTGGCAGCTGCCGCCCTTCCAGCAGCGTGATCGGCCAACGGCCGTGGAAAGGCTCGCGCACCTTAAACAGCAGGGCGGGATGGTCGGCCGGCACCGGCGCGACGCCGGCGCTGTTGATGGCGGCCGTCGACCCCGAGGCGGTGGCAACCCACACGCCCGAGCTGCGCTGATGCTCGCGTTCGCCGTCCTGATCCAGCACATAGCGGGACATCGCCGCCGGGTTGGTGTTGGTGATCAGGCAGTCGTTGAGCATGGTCCAATGGGCGCCGGCGACGCTGACGCGCAGGCGATGGATCGGTTCGAGCACCGCGCGCCCCGCCTGCCAGGCCGCCAGGATGCCGGCGGCGGTGATGGCGGTGGCGCGGGTGAAATGTCCGATGGAGCGCTCCGGATCGCTGTTGATCGCCAGGAAAGGCGCGGCGGTGCGCAGCGTGTTGGCAGTGAAGACCGTGCCATCGCCGCCCACCGTAACCACCAGATCAACCGCGGCGTCCTCACCAGGAACCAAGTCCTCGACCCGTCGCTCGGTCACCATCCAGCCGGCCAGCAGCTGCCGGGTCGCGGCCAGGCAGGCCGCATGGGCTGTGGCGGCTGCTTCAAGCCGGTCGCGATCAATCGCACCACTGGCCGTCAGGCGCTGCAGGTCGTCCGGATTGAGTCGACCCAGCAGCGGCGTCTTGGCGATCAGCAGAACGGCGGGCATGATCAGCCAGCCAACCGGGCGCGGGTCTCGATATCGGCGGCAACAATGTCGGCCAGCGAAGGCATCAGGAGGCGCGGGGCCGTGGTCAGGGCCTGTTCCACCGTGCGGAAGATGTCCAGGAAGGTGCTGCGCCCGGCCAGGAATGCGGCCACGGCCACTTCGTTGGCGGCGTTCATCACCGTGGGCGCGATGCCGCCCATCTTGGCGGCGGCATAGGCCATGCCCAAGCTGGGGAAGCGCACCAGATCGGGCTCCTCAAAGGTCAGGCTGGCAAGGCGGGCGAAATCCGGTGCAGCGACTTCGCCAGGGACGTGGCGTGGCCAGGTCAGGGCGTACTGGATCGGCGTGCGCATGTCTGGCAGGCCGAGCTGGGCGATGACACTGCCGTCGACGTAGCTGACCATGCTGTGGATCACGCTTTGCGGATGGATCAGCACGCGGATGCGCTCGGGCGGCAGGCCGAACAACCAGGCCGCCTCGATGATCTCAAGACTCTTGTTCATCAAGGTGGCGCTGTCGATGGTGATCTTCGGCCCCATCGTCCAGGTCGGGTGCTTTAGCGCCTGGTCGCGGGTGACCTGGGACAGATCGCGCACGGTGCGGAAGGGACCGCCGCTGGCGGTGAGGATGAGCTGGGTGACCTCGGCGTCGTGGTGGCCCTCAAGGCACTGGAAGATGGCACTGTGCTCGCTGTCCACCGGCAGGATGGTCGCGCCATGGGCCTTGGCCTCGGCCATGATCAGGCCCCCGGCCATGACCAGCGGTTCCTTATTGGCGATGCAGACGCGCTTGCCGGCGCGCACCGCCGCCAGCGTCGCGGGCAGGCCGGCGGCCCCAACGATGGCGGTAACCACCGCGCCCACCGCCGGATCACTGCTGACCTGCGACAGGGCGTCGGCCCCGGCCTCGGCGCGGATCCCGGTGCCGGCCAGGCCGGCACGTAGCTGGGGCAGGTGGGCTGCATCGCCGATCACCGCCACGGTGGGCCGGTGCTCGCGCGCCAAGCGCACCAGCTCATCGACCTTGCTGTTGGCGGTCAGGGCATGCACCGGGATGCCGAGGTGCTTGGCCACCGACAAGGTGCTGAGGCCGATGGAGCCGGTGGCCCCCAGAATGGTCAGTGGGCGGGCGCAATGGTCGACGGCGGTCATGTCAGCTCAGTAAGGGCCGCCATCAGGCGGTCAGTCTGCTCGGGGGTGCCCACGGTGATGCGCAGGAAGTCGCGCAGGGCGGGGCGATCCCACCAGCGCACCAACAGGCCTCGGGCCTTCAGGGCCAGGTACAGCTCGCCGGCCTGCGGTCCGACCTGGCACAACGTGAAATTCGCCCGGCTCTGCGGCCAGGTCCAGCCACAGCGCGCGCTCAGCAGACCTTCCAGGCGCAAACGCTCGGCCACGGTGCGGCGGCAGAGCTGCTGATGATAGTCCCGATCGGCCAGGGCGGCGATGCCCAGGCGCTGGGTGACGGCGTTGACATTGTAGCTGTCCTTCACCTTCATCAGTTGCGCGACAAGGTCGGGATGGGCGAACAGCAGCCCGAGGCGGGCCCCAGCCATGGCATACGATTTTGAGAAGGAGCGCAGCACCACCACATTGGGATGCCGGTCGAGAAAAGGCAGGATGCTGCCCTGGCCCAGTTCGGCCTCGGTAAAGTCGACGTAGGCTTCGTCGACCACCAGCACGCCGTCCAGATCGTGGGCCAGCTGCCGCAGCTCCTCCACCGGGGTGAGCGTGGCGCTGGGATTGTTGGGATTGGCGACGATCACCAGTTTGGCCGCCTGCTTGGCCAAATGCCGGGGCAGATGCCAGTCGTCAGCCTCGCGCCGGTAGTCGACATGGACGATCTCGGCGCCCTGCAGGGTCGCCAAGTCGTCGTACAGTCCGTAGCTGGGCCAGGGGCACGTGACCCGATCGCCAGGCGCAAGAAAGGCCCGGTACAGCACCGTCAGGCAATCGTCGCTGCCATTGCCGGCCAGGATCCACTCGGGTTCAAGGCCATAGCGCGCCGCCGCCGCCCGGCGCAAGTCGATGGCCCGCGGTTGGGGATACAGCCGCAGGGCTTCGGCCTCAATGCGCGCCAGTTCCGCCATCACCGCGGGCGACGGCGGCTGGCAGGACTCATTGGTATTCAGCTTGGTGCAGTCCACCACCTGCTCACCCGGGGCGTAGCCGTGCATGGCCACGATCCCAGGGCGGAGGTGGCGCAGGGCTGCCGCAGGCAGCGGACGATCAGGACGTGGCTCAGTCATCGCGGGCCGACGCTAACGGCTGGCAGGGGGCCGCCAAGCAGGTGGGATGTTGCCGGTCGCAGGATGGTCGAGGTGGGGGCTGAGCCTTTCCACCGGGACTTAAAGGCGCAGTGCGGGGCATGATCCAGACACACACGACCTGGGAATCAGTGTGGCCCCAAGAAACGATCGCCATTGTAGTGAATCAGATGTGACGGGTGCTCGGCGATCCAGACTTCAGTTTCCCACGCAATATCCCGTGCGTATTTCACCATCGTCTTCTGGTCAGCGAATGCGGTAACGAAGACTTTACCGAGCGTGCATCCAGCAAAAAGGGCAGTGAGTTCGCCAACCCGCTTGGGATTCATCGGGCCATGCGATGTAACCGTTTCGACAAGCACCAGCCAGTGCTCCGTTGCGGAATGTCGATGGACCAAGATTACATCTGGCATTTTGCCGTGGTCATCTGTGGCGACGCCAAGGGAGGCCAGTAATTTCCGATCATGGTGGCCGTGCTTGGCGCCGGTGTCCCCGATATAAGCAACCTCCGCTCCTGGGGTGAACCGAGGGGCGAACTCGGCGATGATGGCCCGAATCAGTGGACTCTGCCCGCCAGCGGAGAGCCGAATGGTCATCGCGCCATGTGCCGATTGGAAAGTGACCGGGATCAGGGCCATGTCGCGCTGCTGTGCGTATCGGCCCTTGAGCGCTGGATGGGCCGCTAAGAACCTCGCGAGCGTCCGCCGCCAAGGCTTGGCCCCAAAGGTTCGCAGCAGCATGGTGAACTCAGGAGATAATGTATAGCGGTTGTCCTGACTGTTGATGGGCAGCGTGCGGTCAATATTCTGTTGGACCAATCCCGCCGTGATCAACTGATGGACGGAATGCCGGCGTACAGTCTCGCGGCTATTCGGTGCGTACTGTTTGCCATAGGCATGGCGCATCCAGTCCATCATCTCAGTGATGCCCAGCCGGATTGACGAGTTCGCCTTGGCCCAGAGAGAAGACTTGCCGATTCCCGCCAGCGCGAGCACCACCAGGGCTGTCCGTTCATTCTGCTGACCGGCGGGCATCCCCACCGCGACGAGAATCGTGTGCGCTTCGACGATCTTCGGGTGGAGTGAATCAGGAAGTCGGCTCATGCCTGGGCGAGTCTCCGAATCAGGTTGTCCCCTGGCACCGGGTCGGTGACTTGGTGATGCGTCTGGCGGCCGAGCAATTCCAATTCATGGCTGGCTGGGAAGGGCAGTGCCCGCAGATCCGTGGCGTTGACCTGGGTATGCCCGTTGAATTGACGGAAATAAACATCGACCAGGCCACTATTGAGGTAAGCAGCTATACCTGCCGCCAAGTCTGGTGGCAGGCCATGTCCATTCCGATGGATGAAATTCAAATGGTTCTCCATGGCGATGAAGGGTCCATCGACCGATGCCGGGTCATGGACCACGGCCACAACTCGTCGCCGTTCCTCCTTGGAAGAAAAGCGTTTAATCAGGACGAAACGCTCGTTGGGAGACAGCCAGCGTTGCGATGACGGGGATTTTCTGATCCACTGCGGCTTTTTCCCCAGGATTGGATGAGCTGAGGCGCCATTACGACAGTTGCCCGGCCAGTATAAGGGTACGAGATGCGTGCCAGGACGGTTGCACAGGTCGTCGCGCAGTCGGAAATCAACGACCGGGCCGGTCGAGACAGAAAGGCCGAGGTCGGCCATGCGGAGTGGCAGGGCTGTGAAAAATCCGGAGACTTGATCGGCATCGGCGTTGGTTTGAATGTGAATGAATAGCTCGGGGTCGTTCGCTCGCACGACCACGTCATGACGTATGGTCCGGGATCGAGGGCTGCCCACCGCTTCAGATTCAGAGATGATGACCTGACCTTGGCCGGGCTTGGATTCACGCACGGCAGCCGTGATGATATTTTCTTGCAAGACGGCATCATCGCCGAACGCCGCACTACGACTACCGAAGACATGAATCCTGCGCAGCGACATCGCCGCCAGGAAGGCCTGCCGGAACGGACGATAGTACGGCCCATTACAGAAGGACCGTGGGGTGATGACGACGAGTTGCCCCCCATCGTCAAGCAGTTTGCACGCAATGGCCATGAATCCGGTATAGAGATTAACCGTCTCAATGCCGATGGACCGCAACGCCTGCCGCTCGGCAGAAGCCGTGCCGATTTTTCGATAGGGCGGATTCATGATCACCGCATCGTAACGGCATCCAAATTCCAGCTTGGCTGCGACAGCACCTGCACGGATGAAGTTTTCTGCATATACGGTTGCAGTGAAAGCAATGCCAGCCAAGTGAGCCATAGCTCGGCAACCGTCCAAGGTCGCCTGCAATCGGACTCGTTGGTCGGGATCAATTTCGTAGCAGGTGGCATCAATGTGTCGGGGTCGCTGCGCGCGGTTCACCATTTCAGCGACAAAGGCTGCCGTGAGGGCGCCCGACCCAGCCCCTGGATCGAGGAGCCGAACCGATTCTGGCAGCTTTTCGAACATCGATGCCATCAACGTGGCCACGGGTAGTGGGGTCAGAAACTGCCCAATTTCGGCGCGTTCCTCACGATCCTTCACCAAGTTGACTCGCCGCGCATGGTCGGCAATCAGCGGCGCAGAGGCTTCGAGGTTCATGTGGAAAGTGCTCGCCGCGTGTCGATGTGAACCTGCCGTCCATGGCACTTTAGAATGAAGGTCGCGATCAAGCATGGGGATATATGGACTCTATGACGGCGCCGTGTTACGCCAGTGCCGTATCGGTGCGACGCGCCCCTCACCTTCTGTTCTGAGTTGGCTGTGACCGCAGCCTCAATCTCTGGGCAAACGGCGTCATTCATCGCTCGACCGGCTCACCTCGCGGGCTCAACGGGCTGTCGCCGGCCGCTGGGTCAGGAGGTGCCAAAAGGCGCGGCGGCGGAGGACGATCTCGGCGTCGACGGCTGCCCCTACCGGGAGGTTGCGGTTGTCGGTGTCGATGGCCACATCGACGGCCCAGGTGAGGGTGGTGGAGCCCTCGCTGTCGGGGCTGCGGTCGGGGGCGACCGCGATCACATGGCCTTGACCCATGGGGGCCAGGCGGTCGGGGTCGGAGCGTGGACGGAAGCGCACCACCATGCCGGGGCGCAGGCGGTTGACCCGGTCTTCGCTGGCGTGGAGGCGCACCGTGGTGCCGTCGCCGATGGCCAATTTGAAAATGGCAGTGCCCAGTTCGACCCGCTCGCCCGGGAAGCGGAGGGTGCGGGTCAGGACCAGGCCGTCGCGTGGCGCCAGGATCTGATGGCGGGCGAGTTGCACTGTCAGGTCGGCCTTGCGGGCTTCCAGACCGGCGCAGCGGGCCTGGGCGGCGGCCACTGCAGCTGCGCGCATGGCGGTCTGGGAACTGGCATAGACCCCGGTCAGCATCTCGTTCGCCCGGGTGCTGCGCAGCAATTCGAGTTCGGCCTGCTGGGCGTTGAGGCGCTCACGCAGCAGCTCGGTAAGGGGGACTTCCTGGGATTTCGCCAGCGTTTCGATGCGCACCAGCAGGTCGCGTTGCACCGTCACGGTGGCCGTGCGCTGCGGCACGCTGTGGGCGGCCAGCCACAGGTCGGGGGGCAGGGGTGATTCGCGGGTCGCGGCCAGATCGGCCTCGGCCCCGGCCAGGTCGGCTTGGGCGGCGGTAAGGGACGCCTGCACTTCGGCCACATCCCGTTGCAGGGCCTGATCGTCCAGGGTCAGCATGCGGGCCCCGGCCAAGACGCGCTGGCCGGGTTGCACCGCGACCTCGTTGACCACGCCGGCGGCCAAGGGAAAGACCAGTTGATAGTCGGCGGGGCGGATCTCACCTTGGGCCAGGACGGTCTCGTCCATCGGGCCAAGCAGGCAGATGGCGGTGGCGAGCACGGTCAGCCCCAGGGACGTGATCCAAGCCACGTGCATCCAGCGCGGCGGACGCCACTGGGGCAGCTGGTGGGCGCGGGTGCGGAAACCGGGGGGGAGGATGGCGGTGTCCATGGGTTCAATTCTTGATCCAAGGCCGGCGGGTGGGGCCACTCATCGGCAGGAGGCCTTCGACCTGGGCCTGGAACAGGGCCCGGTAGTGGCCGCTTTCGCGAGCGACCAGTTCGTCATGGGTGCCGCTTTCGACCACCCGGCCCTTGTCCATCACCACGATGCGATCAGCGCGATGGATGGTCGAGAGGCGGTGGGCGATGACCACCGAGGTGCGGCCGACCATCAGCGCGTCGAAGCTGCGTTGGATGGCCTGCTCGGTCTCGCTGTCCAGGGCGCTGGTGGCTTCGTCAAGAATGAGCACTGAAGGATCGCGCAGAAAGACCCGGGCGATGGCCAGGCGCTGCTTCTGACCACCCGAGAGGCGGGCACCACGTTGGCCGAGCACGGTGTCCAGGCCCTGGGGCAAGCCGCGGACCACGTCTTCCATGTGCGCCCCACGCAGGGCGGCCCACAGCCGCTCGTCGCTGTCCTCGCGGCCCAGGCATAGGTTGCCACGCACGGAATCGTCGAAGACCACCGCATCCTGCAGGACCACGCCGATGCGGCTGCGCAGATTGCGTAAGTCCCATTGGCGCACGTCAACGTTGTCGATGAGCAGCCGGCCGCGGGTCGGCAGATACATGCCAAGCAGCAGGTTCGCCATGGTGGTTTTGCCCGAGCCGCTGTGCCCGACCAGCGCGGTCATGGTGCCGGGCTTGAGGTCGAGATCGACATCGCGCAGCACCTCGTCGACGCCATCGTACGAGAAGCAGAGGCCTTCGGCCCGGATCGCACCGGTGAACACGGTGGGGGCGGGCTGGGCCTCGCGGGCCAGATAGGGCTCTTGCTCGACGCGCAACAACTCGGCCACTTTATCGCCGCTGGCGGCGCCGCCCTGGACGGTCTGGCCGGTGGTCAACAGGGTGTTGATCGGCCCCCACAGCATGGCCTGGTAGCCGGCGAAGGCGAAGAACTCACCAAAGGTGATCTGTCCTTGGATGGCCATCACGCCGCCGACGAACAGGAAGATGTCCGCCCCCAGGCCCGACAGCAGGCCCAGCAGGCTGCTGATGGTGTGGAAGATGGTCCAATGGCGGATGCCTTCGAAGCGGATTGCTTCGCTTTTCTGCTGCAGCTGGGCCAGGAAGGGGGTCTCGGCGCCAAAGGCGCGGATCAGCTTCACCGCCCCGAAGATCTCGGTGCAGGCGGCAGACATCGCGGCCCAGCGGTCCGACTCGTGCTGGCTGAAGGTGCGCAACTTGCGGTAGCTCCAGATG